>CALUZF010000195.1 GCA_944325165.1 Candidatus Gastranaerophilales bacterium | reverse complement strand
GGCACACAAATTGTTAAAACTGTTAAAATCTCATTGCTCATAATCTACTCCTTAAACAAATTGTAAATTTTGTCATTTAGTCTTTTTAAAGCATCGTTTTCATTTTCATTATCTTGCATATAGAAATAATCAAATTTATTGTTATTTATCTCTAAAAATTTTGATTTAACAAAATCTTTTTTATCATTAAATGCTTTATCTTCTGCAAAGCCTGAACCTTTTGTTTCAATAATTAAAACTTTGTCAATTTTGTCATTTTTTCTATTTAATACTAGAAAGTCTGGTGTATACATACCGATGTAATACCAAGCATTTTCTTTTAATTTGTAGCACTTGATTTTAAATTCTGTAAGCGCCCTATCTCCATTGTAATAGACTTCTAAATTATTGTTTTGGAAAGCTGGCAATCTTAAAATCTTTATAAATATGTTTTCTTCAAACTTACTTTGCGAAAAATTATAAGGCAAATATTGAAAAGTTTTATCTTTTAATTTAATTTCAGGTGAAATGCTAAATTTTTGTTCTATAACATCTTCCATACCGAGAGCTTTTAAACCTGCAATTTGCTTTTCTTGCTCAGGGGTGTAGAAGGTCCCTCTTTTGTCTATTTGTATAATTCTATCAACAACATTTTTTAATGGATAAAATTTAGAAGCATCACTTGTTCTAACGATTTCTGTAAAGTTATCTTTATTTAGTAAAGATTTTGACTCAAATAAAACTTCTTCACTTGTTTTAAATGTGTATGATTTTTGGAACGCTTTTCTAATTTCGCTGTTAATTTTAGAAATATCATAAAGATTATTAAAATAATTTAATTCATCTTTACAAATAGTTATAGTTGTAAATACATTTTTCAAAATATCATCATATTTATGTAAATCACTTATTTGAAGCAAATTGAAACTTTCTTTACATATAGCAAGCAACCATTTTGAATAAGTTGTTATCTCATCACCATAATCGTTTTCAAATTCAATATGATTTAAAGTTTGTCCTTTTATATCTTGTTGCACGGTAGTTACTATTTGCTTTTCAAGTTTAATCTTTTTTAATTTATCTTGAACTGATAAATTATCTTCAACCTCAACTGTTTCGTATTCAACTTTAAATTGATAAAAATCTATATTGGGCAATTTTAATCTTTTAGTTCTGTCATATCTTCTAATATCTATTTTGTCAATCCTTTGAACATTATTAATTTCTTCAATTGATGTATGTTGTTCTTCTGCCAGTTGAGAGTTTAAAATTTTTGCATTATAATCATTTAACCATATTATAGCAGTTTCAATTGTGCTATTTTTATCTACTTGCCTTAAACACCTACAAGAAGTTTGTAAAACCATATTGTTAGGGCAGTCACCTTCTTGTGAAAGAATAACCCCTGTTAAACTTTTACAATCCCAACCTTCTTTTCCAATTTGAGCGAGCAAGACTATTTTCTTTTTGCTTACACTTGAATCAAGCGATAAAAATTCCAACTCTTCTTGTTTGGAACAAGAATATTTTTTATCTTTATCTGATCCGTGATAACATAGTATAACTTCATCTGGATTAAGTCCGTATTTAGTTGCGATTTCAACACATTTTGGATAAATCACTTCTCTTAACTTTGCAATTCTTCCACAATAAATTGCTATTTTAGCACAAGTTCCATTAGAGTAAATTGTATCTTTATAATTTTCAAAGAAATCTGTTAAACCTTTCTCAATTATCAGCATACTATCTCTGTCTGTAACTATATTAATTTTAGGCTTTTTTAGAAATGTTTCTACTGCTTTAATCAAAGGAAAAAAATTTACAATATATGGAATTTGTATTGTTTTGTATGTAAGGTTATTTGAAAAATTAACAGATTGTCCTTTGTTATAATAAGGAGTTCCGCTAAAACCAATCATGCTATTCATCTTGCCATCGCGATACCAATAATTTACAACACCATTAAGTTTTACTTCTTCATCGGCAAGGTGATGCACCTCATCAACTATAACTTGAAGATTAGGGATATATGCAATAAACTTCTTTAATTCATTCATTGCTTTTTCTTCTTCACTAATTTGTTCAAATGTAATTTGCCTTGTTGTTTTATCGAGTTTTATATTATCTAGTATTACTTTCTCAGCATTTGTTACTAAAACTAGTCCAATAAGTGAATCAAAAGGTTGATAACTCGCTACTTTTTGAACATTAGGATTTTTAATTTTATTGCTCTTCTTCGCCGTTTTTGATTCTTCTAATACCTCAAATTTTAAAACTTTTTTTATTTGTTTAACTGCATTTTCTGGCAATATCCATGTTGCATCAAAGTTTTTAATAGTTTTTAAACTAGGTATTACAGAAGATTTTAACCCTGATGGAGCAAAAATAATAAAATTATGTGCAAATGATTTATTGGTTGGTTCTTTTAAAGCAAAATATAAATCTAAATAGATAAATGATGCCATTAGAAAAGTTTTTCCAGCACCCATAGGTAAACTAAACAAATAGTTAACATAATTTTGATTA
>CALUZF010000194.1 GCA_944325165.1 Candidatus Gastranaerophilales bacterium | reverse complement strand
TTCGTTAACTTCCAAAAAATTCATTTTTTTATTATATCATAGTATTTCTTTTTTATTATTTTTTTTAAAAAAATAATTTTATTGCAGGGGCTCTTTATATTTAAACCTAATTTTAAATTAGTATTTAAATGTTACTTAAAAATTGGACTGTACGTGTCAAAACTCGAACTTTTTGAAGTATATCAAAGAGTTAATAGAAGAACTAAAAAGGTCTGAAACTGTCTTATTTTTAAAGTATTATGAAATTATCCTCAAATCTAAGTTTTTATTCAAACAGTGAAATATATTTTGTAAAGCATATTGCAGAATGTTTACGATTTAATTTTTCAGCTTTGAGTTTTATTGAACAAGCTTCCACCATTCTTAAATTAATTAAATCTTGCGCCAAGCTTTTGGCAGTAGGCATTGTTATATTTAATTTTTTAGCAATTTCACTAATAGCCAAAATTGGAGTATTGTATAATTCATCTAAAAGTTTTTGTGCATTTTGGGCTTTTGCTCCCAGTTTGATAATTTGATCATTACATTCTTTTTGTAATTCATTAAAATCGTGATAAATTTTATAAGTATTTTGTGCTGCACTATTTAAAGAATCAATAAAGAACAATATCCAAGATTCAATATCACCTGTAGTATTTGCATTTTTTAAAGCATTTGTATAATTATCTTTATTTCGTTCAAATATATATGAAACATTAAACCATGGTTTTATTAACTGTTTTGCATCTAATAATTGAGCTAAAATAAGCAAACGACCTATTCTTCCATTTCCATCTTCAAAAGGGTGAATTGTTTCAAACTGATAATGAAATATAGCCATTTTTACAAGTATCGGTAACTTTAAACTATCATTATGCCAAAATTTGTATAAATCATCTAATAATAGAGGTAATTCACTCCAGTGAGGTGGAATAAATTTTGCACTCTTAATAGAATTGCCACCAATCCAATTTTGCACCTTTCTAATACAACCAGGTTTTTTATCAGCACCTCTGACACTATTTAAAAGAGTTTTGTGTAAATTACACATAAAACGTTCACTTATAGGGAGTTTTTCAAGTAAATCACTCATCTCAAAAGTCGCTTTAACATAGTTTAAAACTTCTTCTCTATCTTTTGTTTTTTCAACATCTTTTATGATTTGTTCAGGTAATAATATTTCACTAAAAGTTGTCCTTGTTCCTTCTATTGAGGATGATTTTACTGCTTCTTGCTTTACAATCATTCGCAAGAAAACATCAATATTTTTCAAATTTTTAGAATCCGCATTTAACTCTGCAATTGTTTTTATTGCATTCTCAGATAAAAGATATATATCTGGATTCATGATTTTAAAACCACTATTTAATAAATGTGGGAAAAAATATTCATAAGATATTCTTTCATACTCATTTTTTTCATTTCTGAATAGCTCTTGTGCCTTTTTTATTTCACCATACATAAAATTTTTCCATTAAATTTTTCACATTGCTACCACTCATTAAAATTTTAGACAATAAATTTTAATGAGTCAATATATGATTAAAATTTTTTAATTCAAATTATTATGAAATTTTATTTATAAAAAAACAAATTTTCTTTTGTCTAGACTTTTCTCTGTGTTAGCAAGAATTGCAGAAAAAGAAATACCTGCCGAGTATATACAGAAGGTGTTTTCGCCAGATTTTTGTAAAGAATTAGACTCCAAAATGGATTCGAACTCGGAAAATAGTTAGTATAAAAGGCTTTTGGCGATTTTTAAAAATTTAATCAAAAATTTGCAACCGTTTGAAACGCAGATTGGAACTTGAAAAACCACTAAAAAAAGAGCCTTTTCGGCTCTTGTTGTAAAATCTGGACTGTACGTGTCAAAACTCGAACTTTTTGAAGTATATCAAAGAGTTGATAGAAGAACTCAAAAGGTCTGAAACTGTCTTATTTTTAGAGCATTATAATTTTTTCAAACAGGCATACATAACGTTAAAAAATAATAGCTGTCATTCTGAACTTGTTTCAGAATCTTGCCAACTTGAAGTTTCTGTTTCCAACCGGTAAGATCCCGAAATAAATTCGGGATGACATTTTATTTTTTTCTTTACTTTTGAAAATTTATTATTATAAAAATGACATGCCAAGAAAACAAAAAGATATAGGTGTGATTATAGAATTTGATGACAAAGAATACTCGTACGAAGAAGCTAGTTTTCTTTGGACACGATTTTTCTCTGTTATAAGTGAACTTCTGATAAAAGATTAAAAGCTCAATAAGATAGATATTTTATATAAAAATTTTTAATTCTAAAAATTAGTTTTCAAAAGAATTTAGTAATTCTTGCAATTCAATAAAAAATCTTGAAAGGTGATAACCATCGGCAGCTGCATGATGGATATTAAATGAAAATGGAAGAGTTATTTTGCCATTTTTCTCAATATATTTTCCCCAAGTAATTACAGGAGCTAAATATTTTCCTTCATCAAAAACGTGTATGTCAAAACTTTTATAATTTATCCAAGGTAAACAGGAAACATT
>CALUZF010000193.1 GCA_944325165.1 Candidatus Gastranaerophilales bacterium | reverse complement strand
TTATGAAAACGAATTGATTTAATTTTAAGCTCAACTTCACTTTTATCATCAAGCATAAAAACACTCTTAGCTTTTTTAAGCTGATTTTCGTTATCATAACCAACTTTGGCTTCGCCTTTTATTCCAAAAAAATTTGTAATTTTTCCTATTGAAATATAATTTGATTTATCCATTAATATTTAACCAATGAAACAACTTTAACATCTTTTGGAAGTTTTTTTCTTCCTTCTAAATCTTCTAGCTCAATAACAAAAGCCAAACCCACTACATCAGCCACTTGTTTAATTAATGAACAAGCTGCAGCAGCAGTTCCGCCTGTTGCCAATAAATCATCCACAATTAAAACTCTATCGCCCTTTTTAAGTGCATCTTTATGAATTTCAATTCTATCTTTACCATATTCTAATTCATATTCTTGAGAAATAGTTTCAGCGGGTAATTTATTGGGCTTTCTAACGGGAATAAAACCGCAATTAAGCTTATATGCCAAAGGCATACCATATATAAAACCACGAGATTCAATACCTGCTATATAATCAATTTTTTCATTTTTGAATGCTTCATATATTTCATCAACAGTTAATCTCAAAGTTTGTGCATCTTTAAGCGCTGTTGTGATATCTCTGAACAATATTCCCTCTTTTGGAAAATTAGGGATGTCTCTAATCATACTTTTTATTTTTGCTAAATTATCCTGCATTCTCTAAATCCTTATTTATTACTTTTTTATTTTATCAAAAAAATATCAAGATTAAATATTTTACTTAACAAATTGCATTCAAAGAAAATAAATTATAGAATATAATTAAATTGTAAGGAGTTTAAAGTGGTATTCGATTTAGACGATTTTTTAATAAAATCACATAAAGCACAAGCATCAGATGTGCATATAAATAGCAACAAAGCACCATCATTAAGAATAAACGGTGAAATATATAAAATTAATTCTAATCCTATAACTTATGATGACATCAAAGCAATACTAGATAAAACTTTGCCAAAAGAATATCTTAAAAGAATAGGAGATATTCAAGATATAGATTACATCTATGAAATTAAAGGTATATCAAGATATAGGGTTAATTACTGTAAAGACATATACCATGGCAAATTTACATTCAGAACAATCCCTTACTATATCAAAAATCTAAAAGAACTAGCGCTGCCAGAATTTTTAAAAGAATATACAACTTTTAATAACGGTATTGTTTTTGTTACAGGTGCCACAGGGTCTGGAAAATCAACCACTTTAGCAAGCTTAATTGAAATTATTAATCAAAATTACAAAAGACACATTGTAACAATCGAAGACCCTGTTGAATTTGTTTATGAAGATAAAAAATCCATAATAACTCAACGAAGCCTTGATATTGATGTTAAAGATTTTAAAACAGGTATTAAATACGCTCTAAGACAAGACCCCGATGTTATGTTAGTCGGAGAAATAAGAGATAAAGATACTCTATTAAGCGCCATTGAAGCAGCAGAAACAGGACATTTAGTATTTTCAACACTTCATACAAACGGAACAGTTGCTTCAATTAACAGACTTAAAGGCTTTATAGAAGAATCCGGCCAAGAAGCATTTATGAAACGTCTTGCTAATTGTATTAGAGGTATCATCCATCAACAATTGGTTCCAACTGTTGATAACGGAATTTTGGCTCCTGCAACAGAAATTTTAACATTTACACCAACAGTGATAGATTATGTTAAAGAAGGCAAAATGGATGAAGTTTATCTTCTTATGCAAAGAAGCAAGCAACCGAATATCTCCACAATGAATATGTCTTTATACAACTTATATCAAGAAGGAAAAATTACAAAAGAAACAGCTCTTGAATACAGTCTTGAAAAAACAGAAATGGATCAAAGATTAAGAGGAATGTATCGAGATAGCATGATAGAAGATTCAATTTTATAGTTTATTTTAAAGGAGTAAAATATGGCGCCATTTCCAGAAGCAGAGATTATGACAATTAAAAGACTTGAAGTAGCATTAAGAAAAATGGACTTCAAGCTACTAAAAGATGGAGCATACAAACTCCATGAAAAATATCACAGCGGACACAAATTTGAATATTTGGATTTATTAAAAGAAATATATATAGAAATCTCAAATAATCCATTAGTACCAGAAGATGTTAAAGATATTTTATCTCCCACGATTGAAGATATTTTATCACAAGGAGGAGTTGTAGCAGACACTGCAACATCACCTTCAGAAAGTTTAAACCAACAAAGAGTGTCAACTCTTACATCATTAAGCTATGATGTGGATAATCAAAATAATCAAGAAGAAGCAAAAATTGACGCTTTTCAAGCTTTTAGCCCCCAAAAACAACATACAGAACCAACTCAATATTTTAGCCAAAGTCCTTTTAGCGCTGAACCTTTTAGAGAGTTCAATATGCCAAAAGATGAACCTGATATGACATATCATAACGAAGAACAAAAAGAAGAAAACCCTCAACCCCAAGAATATCAACCCCAAGAATATCAACCCCAAGAATATCAA
>CALUZF010000192.1 GCA_944325165.1 Candidatus Gastranaerophilales bacterium | reverse complement strand
AATCCCCTCCTATCGCACACACTTACATCTATATTATACCACGTATATAAAACATCTCAATATAAAAAATTGCTATTAATTTTAGTGTTTTTTATACATTATTTCAAACTGTTTCAAATATATTTATAAAAATGATGATTGAAAAATTAAATCGGGCATTATAATATTAGATAAAGGAATATAAAGGCATTAAGGAAATGAGCGAAGTACAATTTCATACGGATATCGAAAAACTAACAGAAATTTTACCTTTGAGAATTAAAAGGAATATTCAAGAAGGTTTGTTGGATGATGCTATTGAAATTGTTTTAGATATTGGAAGAATACCGGAAATTCGCCTTGGAAACGGAAAAATCATAATTATCGGAAATGATAATATAACAAGAGAAGATTTAGATTATATTACAAAACAATTGCCTGAATTTACCCATGATAATCGCTCAGGAATTGCAGGAACGCTTCATAGAATTAGTGCTATTAGAAATCGTCAAGGTAAAATTGTAGGTTTAACTTGTAGAATTGGTAGAGTTATCACAGGTACAATAGAATGTATTAGAGATTTTGTTGTACAAAATAAATCAATTTTATTTTTAGGACGCCCCGGTGTAGGCAAAACTACAAAATTAAGAGAAATAACTCGTCTTATGGCTGATGAGCTTGGAAAGCGTGTTGTTGTAGTTGATACATCAAACGAAATAGCAGGTGATGGTGATGTTGCTCATCCTGCAATCGGCAAAGCAAGAAGAATGCAGGTTTCTCAGCCCGAATTTCAAAAAGATATTATGATTGAAGCGGTTGAAAATCATACACCGGAAGTTATTGTAGTAGATGAAATAGGAACAGAATTAGAAGCTCAAGCTGCAAGAACTATTGCAGAGCGTGGTGTTATGCTTATTGCAACAGCTCATGGCAACACTTTAGATAATTTAATTAAAAACCCAACTTTATCTGATTTAATAGGTGGAATTGACACTGTTACTTTGGGTGATGATGAAGCAAAACATAGAGGTTGCCAAAAAACAGTTTTAGAGCGCCAAAAACAACCTACATTTGATATTGTTATTGAAATTATAGATAGAAACACTCTTGCTGTTTATAAAGATTCTGCTCAAGCGGTTGATTATATTTTAAGAGGCTGGCCGATTACACCGGAAATTAGGAAGGTTGATGGTAATTATAAAGAAAAAAAGCCTGAAACAAATATCCTAAAAGAAGTAGAAAAGCTTGAAAATAAAGTCCAAGAAGTCTCAAAATCATCTTTAAGCTTTAATTTTAATCGTCAAGAATATATTAAGGAAAATAGAAAACATAAAAAAATATACATTTATGCTGTTTCTCGCTCAATTGTTGATAAATTAATTGAGCGATTGGATATAGATGCATCAATTGTAAGAAATGTTGAAGAAGCTGATTTTGTTATAGCTCATAAAAATTTTGCAAAAGGCGGAACTAAAATTTTATCGGTTGCAAACGAGTATCGTTTACCTGTCTTTTTTGTTAGAACCAACTCTATGAGCCAAATTCAAAGAGTTTTAAAGGAAGCTCTTAATTTAACACAAGAAAATCAAGAAACAAAAAATTATACTAATTATAAAGATGCAACAGAATTAGCGCTTGATGAAACAAATGCTGCTATTGCAAAATTGTCTGAAGGGGCTGAAGTTATTGAACTTCAACCGCAAGAACAACAAGTAAGAAAACTTCAACATGAACTAGTTGAAGCTCATGGCTATAAATCAGTCAGCGTTGGAGAAGGACAAAGCCGTCATTTAAAAATATTTAAAGATGAATAAAACAGAAATAATTGAAGATTACGAAATTAAATATAAAAAACATCCGTTTTCAAAAAATATAAAAGTTACATTGAGAAAAGAAGGCAAAATTTTGGTTACAATGCCATATTTATGCCCATATAAAACTGCAAGAAATTTTTTGATTTCTAATTTTGAAAAGATTAAAAATTTTAAAATAGAGAAAAAGAAGCTAAGCCCTAATTTATCAACAAAATTTGATACTTTGAATATTATTGTTTCTGATGCATTGAAAACAGTTGTTAAAAATAATATTGTGAGTTTTTATTATCCTAATGATGAGGATTTTTATTCTTCCAAGATACAAAATGCGCTAAAAGAGGCACACTTAAAGGCTATAAAAATTGAAGCTAAAAATTATTTAATTCAAAGATTGGATTTTTTAGCAAAAAAATATAATTTTAGCTATGGAAAAGTTACCCTAAGAAACCAGAAAACCCGCTTTGGGAGCTGTTCTTTTAATAATAATATCAATTTAAATATTAATTTAATGAATTACGATTTTGATGTTATTGATTATGTATTAATTCATGAGCTTTGTCATACCAGAATAAAAAATCATAGTAAGAGTTTTTGGCTTGAAGTAGAAAAATATTGCCCTGAATATAAAAAACTAAGAAAAGCCTTGAAAAACGCTTAGTTTGGCTTGTTACAAAAGTTTAGAAAATGAACAATTTTTTTTGATATTTCGTTTTAGTACATATATAATGT
>CALUZF010000191.1 GCA_944325165.1 Candidatus Gastranaerophilales bacterium | reverse complement strand
TAAATCTTTTTGAAAAAACACGCTCCCAAATTCATCGTTTCGCTATTTATTAGGGAGTTTCAGTAAGTCATATTTTTCAAAATTAACGAAATCTTGCATTATTGTCTCCAGTCTGATATACTTTAAATGTGCTAGTTGGATAGCCTGTTCGTTAGTACAAAGATTTTATCATCCAACATTATTGATAGTACAACTTTTTACTGAGTTTATTATCTATGAAAGATTACTAACGCAAATACTATATAGATAATAACTTGGGCAGTAGAAAGGATGTATTTATGAATTACATTGAATTTTTTAAACTTCAAGCTAAAAATTTGTTAAGAGACTACAAAACTCAAGAAATCTATCAAGATGGAGAGTTTGAAATGTTTAGGTACAAACCTAAGTATTTTGATGTCGAAGCAATTTTTGGAGATTTTGGTAATCTTAGAAGTATTTTTGCCGATTACTATTGTGATGAAGCTGATTTTAAGTTAGGAAATGCTCAACATATTATTGCTTTAATAGTAGGATTTAATAAATGGTCAGATTTAATTAATGCTAAAGAGCAAGAGTTGGAACTTGCGAAATTTTTATTTGATAATCAGGATAAAATCTCTGTTGTAGAACTTAATGAAGCTATGCAAGATTATGAAATTAATTATGGTTTTGATTGTAACACAGGTTTTAAACTAGAATGGCTAAGCACTTTAGATAAATACTCGTTTTCGTGGTTTCCAGTTTATTCAATTCCACATTTAAAAAAACATGGTTGGGAATCGACATTCCAAAGAAATGCAGACTTGCCTAATTTAATTAAAAAACAAGGACAAAGTGAGCGTAGGGAATATAAAAAACTGTTGAAACAACAGCGAGAATATATTTTATCGAAAGGAGATAAAGGCAATAATATTGTATGTTTGCATTGTGGAAATATTTGTCCTACAGATGAAGATTTTATACATAAAATGGACTGTGATGGCGAAGATTGGGATTTAATTCCTACGAAAGAACCTATTAAGATTGAAATTTAAAGAATAAATTTAAGAGTGAATTACATACATAATTCACTCTTTTTATTTACAATTAAGGCATTTACTAGATTAACCGTAGTCGGAAACTCTAAAAGCCATATTACTCATAGGATTGACCGCATTTACTGCAAAAACCATTGTGTAATATTAAATCTTGCCTAGTTGCTGAAACCCTCTAAAATCAACAAAATTTTTCAGCAGTCCCTTTTTGGTCCTTTGGGACTATTTTGGCTCATTTTTTGAGTTCAGGGACAGGGCTGAAACGCAATAAAAAAGAGCCCTTTCAGGACTCTTCTTTATGGAGCGGGATGCTTAGTTCTTGGCGAATTTATGAGCCATAGAAATAAGTATACATGCGAAGCGCTTTAGCGCTGAGTCGTAAGAGGCGTTTATTCCTGTGAAAATCAGAGATTTTCACGTCAAACAAGTCCAGCTTCGGGCTGTTTGTCAAAACTCAACGTTTTGACATCACGCCCTCGCATCCTATTGGGTCATTTCTAAAACATAAGCGCCGTCGCGCTAATGTTTTAGCGCATTCCCTTTGCCGAGTCTCCATTGCATAATAAAAGACACCCTTTCTTGGGTGTCTTATATGGAGCGGGAGACGAGGCTCGAACTCGCGACATCTTCCTTGGCAAGGAAGCATTCTACCACTGAATTACTCCCGCAAATTGTATTTGCTTAATCATAATACAATATCAAAAAAAATAATCAAGTATTTTATGTAAAAATCATGATGTTAAATTTTGTAAATTAAAAATTTTTAAATGAACAATTTAATTTTTCTTTCGTTTTAGTAGATGTAAGCAAAAGCAATGGGGGCAAAAATGAAAATCAGAAGTAGCTTGTGTGTGTTAATGTTATTAGCTTGTGTTTTGTTGTTTAATGAAGCTCAAGCGGATGACAGATATGAAAATAATCCATATTTTGCAACAAGCTCACGCTATGATTATATGTATGCAAATCCTCCCAAACAAAGCCTTGGAGCATACGGCAGGTATATATTATCATCTTCTAAAGTAAGATATGTTCACTCGCCTTCAAGATTAAAAGGTGCAAAACATGCTGCAAGAATAAATGCTTATAATCTAGCTGCTTACGGTTATTAAAAATAACAAGAGGGAGTAAAAATGAAAAAGAATATTTTATTAGCTTTACTTTTTTGTTTTGTATTTTTTGGGCTGAATTATGCTCAAGCAGCACCTCATAATCCGCCTCATAAAGGTATAAAACATCAAAAAATGCACAGACCTCCTATACATAATCATCACAGATATGGTCATGTTAGAAATTGCTTCGATTATGGCTTCTATGGATATTACGGCGGATACTATCCTTATGGATATTTACCTCCAAGAGCATATTATCGACCATGTCGCAGCGGTTTTGGAGCAATTTTTAATATTTCCATCTAGTTTGCTAAAATAAAAGAGGTATTTTGAACTGAACCCTAAAAACTAGACAAAGAAAAAAAAAGAGGTTCACGAAACATTTAATAAATGGTTCCTGTATTCAA
>CALUZF010000190.1 GCA_944325165.1 Candidatus Gastranaerophilales bacterium | reverse complement strand
AATACACAACTTCTTTCTTTATCCACAAAAGTAAGCTGTCCAAAAAGCGTCCGCTGTTCACTTCTTTTTGCTTATCTTTAAGTACAACCCTGTCATAGATAAAGTCTTTGGCTAAAAAAGGCTGTGTTAGAGGACCATATAGCTTAAAATTTTCAACATCTTCTGCTTTATTCAGCGGTATAAATTTTCTTTAAAAAAATGCACCAAATGAAATTTGATACAAAAAAATAAATATGGCGGGAAGACCGACAACCAATCCTAACATTAGAATATATGTTTGTATTAAATTTATAAAGCTAATATATTACCTTAATTGACTTAATTCGTTATTTTGTTTATCATATTAACATTATTGTATTAAGGGATTGCAAATGGAAAATTGTTTTAAAAGACCAACAAGATTAAAATCAATTTCTAATGATATTGATTACATTATGTGTATAGACGAGAATGGAAGTGAAGCCTTGTTAAAATTTGTAGAAAGTGAATTAAATAATAATAAATCAGTTGACATAAATGATAAATTTTTAACCATTACTGGAGTTGTATTTACACGTACAAATTACTCAAAAGCTTGTTTTGAAGTTGAACAACTAAAAAAGAAATATTGGAAAGATGGATTGTTTAACAAAAAAGATGAGAAAGGACTATAAACTTTGAAACTAGCAAAAAATGAACCTAGAATTTTCTAGGTCATTTTTTATTCTTCTTCAAATTGTTTAAGTCTTCCTATATCTTCATTAGATACACTTGATTTTAATTCTTTTGAAACATTTAATGCATCTTCCATAGTTATTAAATGTTCTTCGCCAGTCTTAATACTTTGATTTATGGCTTGCATCTTCAGTCTTTCACAAAACTCTGTAATATCTGCGCCATTAAATCCGTTTGTTAATTTTGCTAATTCTTCAAAATCTAGTTCTTCAGTTGGAATACCTTTCAATTTTATTTCAAACAATTTTATTCTTGCTTCTTTGTCTGGCAATGGTATATAGATTTTTTCATCAAATCTTCCTGGTCTTAGAAAAGCACTATCTATTGACCAAGGCTTATTTGTTGCAGCAATCACAACAATAGTCGAGTCATTTGCAGAAGTTCCAACACCTTGCATTTCGGCAAGAATTTCTGGAACTAAATCATTATTCCCATTGTCTGCACTTTCTGTTCTTTTTGAGCCAATCGCCTCAAATTCATCAAAGAATATAACTGCTCTTTGGGCTTTTCTTGCTTTTGTAAAGATTTCTTTAACTTTCTGCTCAGATTCTCCATACCATTTTGACTTTATATCCGAGCATTTAACTGGCAAAAACAAAGCATCAACTTCATTAGATGCGGCTTCTGCAAACATTGTCTTTCCAGTTCCTGGCAATCCATACAGAAGAATTCCACCACCAGCTTTCTTACCAAATTTTTTGTATAACTCTGGGTGTTCAAAGGGCAAAATTACTTTTTCTCTAAAGGCATCTTTTGCTTTATCAAGACCTGCAATATCGTTAAATGTTATAGAACTTGTTTTAACTTTTTTATTGCTGTCATTAGATTTTTTACTTGATTTTTGCAACACCGAAGAATCTCCACCAGCGTAAGCGACTATAGCATTTATCAGATCAGATTTTTTTGTTCCAGACGCAACAATACCTATTTTATCACAATATTCTGCCAAATCATCTTTTCCAATTTGTTGTAATGCACTTTTGTTTGTTCCACATTCACTAACTAATGCCGTTAGTTTTTTATAATATTTTTCTTCCTTTTTATGTTCAATTTTCTCACTCATTTTTTCAAAAGGGTTCAAGTTATTCATATCTAACAATGCTTTTATTCCAGACATCAAAAGACATAATAAGACTGTCGCAACAACTCCAATTAAACATATTATTAACGGAAACCAATTTGCCGAGCCACTCACAAAAGGAGATATAAAACTTAAACCAAGAATTACTGCAGTTCCTATCCAAGTTCCTACACTTTCAAAAATATCTGACAATTCTAAATCTTTAAATAAAATAATAAAAAGATAAACTAACGCCAGTATAATAGGAGCAATGATTATTATCAGCCACCATGTTTGATAAGTATTCCAAAGGTTATCAAATGTAGCAGTCCACGAATCAAGTTCCAATTTGTCTATATTCCCGTCAACAACTATATAACTATTTCTTGTTCCATTATTATTAGCTTTAACACCAAAATCCCAATAAAATTTCACATTTTTAACAAACTGATTATCTTTATACAACCTAAAAGTGCAATCTTCTTTTATCATATTATATATGGTATTATTTTCAAAATATAGCAAAAAATCAATTCTTGTTGTGTCATTCTCAGCATTATATGTGTATGTAATTTCTTTTGAAGTTGCGCCACGAGCTTGAGTTTTATCTGTTGATGCACAACCAGTAAATAAAGTCATAACAAAAAATAATACAACAAATGCTAGAAATATTTTTAATATTAAACTTTTTCTATTATTAAGAGTTTCTAAATGTTCCATAATTTTACCTTTAATAAAAATATCAATTTCATTATAACA
>CALUZF010000189.1 GCA_944325165.1 Candidatus Gastranaerophilales bacterium | reverse complement strand
TTTTTGATTTAATAATTGCGCTAAGTTCAGAACTATTAATGGTTGGTGACATATATTTTGCCTTTCTTAGTTATTTTTAAATATTTTTTCTTAGATTGTTAAATTTTGTTTTGAGGCTTAAATCGATGACTTTGTCCCCAAATTTGATTAACAATCCACCTAGAATTTCTTTATTTTCTTCAAAATTTAAGATAATATCTTTTTGAAGTTTTTCAGATAGTTTATTTTTAAGTTTTTCTTTTTCATTGTCGCTAAGTGCGATTGCGCTTGTAACATAAACTCTTTGTTTGTTTTTGATGTTGTCCACATCTTCTTTAAAAGATTCATATATTGTTTTAAAAATATTAAATCTTCCTTCATCCAATAGCGTATTTAAAAAATTTAGCGTTTTTTCGTTGATTTTTCCTTCTAATGTTTCAAAAAGAGTACCTTTTTTGTCTTTTAGAGAAATAATTGGATGAGAAAAGAAATTTATAAAATCTTCATTTTCAAAAATTGCTTCTCTAATTAATGCCATATCATTAGCTATTTCATCTATATTATCAATAGCGCTTTGAGATAGCGCATTTGCGTATCTTTTTGCAACTTTTAGATTTTTTATGTCGATATTTTTGTTCAAGATAGACTTCCTTCAATTTTATCAAGTTCTTCAATTGATAAATTTATCAGTTTTTTGTGTGTATTTTCATCTAATTTTTCAGTTATATGCTCTTGTGCCATATCAATGCAAGCAAGATATATTTCGTTTGCGGTTAATTTTTTCATTTTTTCATTTTGTTTTGAAAATACTTTTTCGATTGAATTTATGATTTCATCTTTTTGAGTATTTGTTTTTTTCTCGATTTTTTCTTTTAAATTTTGCGCTGTTTCTTTAGCGTTGTTTATAATTTCTTCTTGTAGTTTTGGTGTATTTTTTGTTTCTTTTTTTGTATTTTTATATTCTTTTAGAGCTAATTGAGCATTGTTTGAACTTTTTTCAATTTCTTGGCTTATATTTTCTGCCAAATTTGCAATCAAATCGCCAAGGTGTGCTTTTTTAAATATCCACACTAATGTAGATATTACTATTAAAAAGTTTATTAAATTTGTGCTTAGAATTTGTTCAAATAATGTTGGTTGCATAGTTTTTCTTCTCTAGAGTTTTAAATATTGATTGATTTTATTTTCTTCTATATTTACTTGTGTTTCTTCGCCTAAAATCTTTGTAACTATTGATTTTACGATGTTATTTATTTCATTTTTTATTTCTGTTTTGGCGTTTATTTTTTCTTGATTTAAATTGTTTTGATTTTCTTCTATTTTATCAAGAGCTTCTTTTTTTGCTTTTTTTATTGTGTTTTCGCTTTCTTTTTTTACTTCTTCATTTGTTTTGCTTAAAATATCTGATGCTTCAATTCTTGCTTCATTTAGCATTGTTTCTTTTTGCTCTAATAAGGCTTTTGATTTTTCTTTTGAATCGTTTTCAATTTTTGAATTTTTTGCATAAAATTTATTTCTTTCATCAATTACTTTTGTAATTGGTTGAAAAAGAATTTTTTTAATTATGAAAAGAAAAATTAAAAAACTTATTATAACAAATATAATTGTGCCATCGATTTGCATTAACATATTGAAAAGTCCTTTTTTTAATCAGTGGGGCATTTGCCCCACTATAAATTTATTTAAGTACAAAACCGATAAGAATTACTACCAATAACGCATAGATAGCACATGCTTCGATAAGACCTGCGCCAATGTAGAAATATTTTGAAATTTGACCTTCTACTTCAGGTTGTCTTGCAATGCTTTCAATAATTGCTTTAGTTGCCATAGCAAGACCGATACCTGGGCCAAGTACGCCTAAACCAATTGCAATACCCATTGCTAAAAATTTTACTACTGATAAATCCATCTTTTGTATCTCCTTTTTTTATTAATGATGTTTTGCGACTGCCCCTTGAATATATGCATTTGTTAAAAGTGTGAAAACAAGGGCTTGTATAAATGCTACGAATAATTCAAAAAACATAATCGGCAAGGGTAATAATGAGCCTAAAAATAAGCTTATATTATAAACCCAAGAGCTTGGTAAAATTCCGCCTAATGTATTTTGACAAAATGCGCTAATGCTTGTTGGATCTAATAAAGAGGCGATTAATCCGCCTAGAACCATAATTAAAATTTCACCAGCTAATATATTTGCAAAAAGACGAAGTGATAGTGTTAGCGGTCTTACAACGTCTTCTAGCATATTAAACGGTGTCATAAACCAAACAGGTTGAAAATAATGCTTAAAGTAACCTATGCCTTTTACTTTGATACCTGAGATTATGTAATAAAGCAAAACAATTATTGCTAAACCTGCTGTAACATTTATGTCGTTAGTAGGTGAAGCAAATTCTGCGTGCACTGCTTTAATTTGAGGAAAGAAATTTAATAATTTCCAAGGTAGTTGCCCGATTAAGTTACCTGTTATGATTAGTAAGAATAATGTCATTAATATCGGAGTATGTTTTTTGCCTTCATCTCCCATATCTTTTGTAAGAGATGAGAAAATAGTTACGATATT
>CALUZF010000188.1 GCA_944325165.1 Candidatus Gastranaerophilales bacterium | reverse complement strand
ACATTTATCTAATCCACACTTTAAACATTTATCACCATGAAGCTCTGTACATTCTTTACATGAACACTCTGGAATATCTAATGCTTGACTTTCAAGACATGTTAGTCCACACACAACACAAGCGTCTTTAGTACAAAAACTGCAATTAGGATTATCACATTTTGTATTTGTTCCACCACCTAATGACCCTACTGTTACATTATTGCTTTTCATTTTCTTAGTTATGATAGGTGCCAGAGCAGCCGTTATGACACTAAAAATAATTAATGCTACAACTATTTCGACAAGCGAAAAACCAAAAATCTTTTTCATATTATCTCCAATTGTTGTATGTATACAACGAACAATAAAAATATAACAGTTATTAT
Source organism: Candidatus Gastranaerophilales bacterium (assembly GCA_944325165.1). Taxonomy (GTDB): domain Bacteria; phylum Cyanobacteriota; class Vampirovibrionia; order Gastranaerophilales; family Gastranaerophilaceae; genus RUG14156. The sequence goes on along the minus strand of CALUZF010000188.1, from coordinate 2,190 downwards.
GTATCTATGCAACGACACAGTGATAAATCTTTACAATTAACAAAAAAATTAGGTGTAGTAATAAGAAAATTAAGGACACAAAAAAAGGTGTCCTGTACTAAATTTGCCTATCAGTTTGATATTGATAAAGGAAATTTAAATCGTATTGAAAATGGTTTAATTGATTGTAAGTTTACAACTCTATGGAAAATATCAGTGGCTTTAGGGGTTAAATTGACAGATATTATTGACGCTCTTGAAGATGAGCTAGGTGAAAGTTTTAGTTTGGATGATGAAGAAGAATAAAAAACAGCAATACGAAAATCGCATTGCTGTTAATATTTTATAATAATTAATTACTTAACAATATCTTTCATTGATAAGCCAATTCTGTGTTCTTGAGGAGTGAATTTTTTGATTAATACTTCAATTTCATCACCTAAATTGAACATAGAATTGATGTTTACTTGACCGTCTGCAATTTCTGAAGATGGTAATAGAGCTTCAACTCCAGGGTAAATATTGATAAATGCGCCGAATGAAGTTATTTTATTGATTGTACCTTTAATAACGTCGCCTTCTTTGAATTTATCAACAATTTCTTCCCAAGGGTTTGCACCCATTCTTTTTAGTGATAATGAGATACGTTTTAAATCTTCATCAATTTTAATGATTTTAACGTCAATTTTTTGACCTAATTGGATAACATCTGATGGGTGTTTAATTCTTTCCCAAGAAATTTCAGAAATTGGAAGCAAGCCGTCGATGCCTTCGATATCAACAAATGCGCCGAAATCAGCAATTCTAACTACTTCGCCTGTAACAATTTGATCAACAGCTAATTTAGAAATAATTTCATCAGCAACCATTTCTCTTTGTTGAGTATAAACTTGTCTTTGAGATAAGATAAGTTTGTTTCTTTTTGGATCAGCTTCTAGGATTTTGATTTCTATATCTTGACCAACTTGCATTTCAGATGGAGCACCTGTTCTTAATTGGCTAGATGGAATAAATCCTCTAAGTCCTTCGATTTCAGCAATTAAGCCACCTTTAACAGATGATAAAACTTTAGCAATTGCAGTTTCATTGTTATTTTTAATTTCTGCAAGTTTTTGCCAAGCTTGTGCACATGAAACTTTTTTAAGTGAAAGAATTGCTACTTCATCATCTTCTTCGTCTTTAATGATGTAAAATTCTTTTTCATCCCATAATTTGATAACTTCATCAACATTTTTATCAGGAATATTTGAAATTTCTCTGTTTGGTAAAAATGCTTCAGTTTTAGCGCCGATATCTACTAAAAAGCCGTCTTTTTCTTTTTTTACAACAACGCCTTTTACAACATCAGCTACGTTGATTTTGTAAGTGTAAGAATTTGCTAATAATTGTTCAAATTCTTGATTTGACATAGTTTCTGTCATTTTTTTATCCTTTCTAATTTATATTTTCTAATTTTTCAATTACTGCTTTTATTATTGAATCAGGAGTTGAAGCTCCTGCGGTTACGCCTATGTTTTGAGCTTTTAAAATATCATTTTTGTAATTTTCAAGCTCGTTTTGGTTTTCTATGTGAATGGTTTTTGTAATTTTTTGTAGAATTTGCGCTAAATGTGTTGTGTTTGCGCTTTTTTTAGAACCTACAACCACCATTAAATCTGATTCTTGTCCTAATTTTTTTGCTTCTTCTTGTCTTAGTGTAGTAGATGGACAAATTGTGTTTTGAACTCTTAAAACTTTACAAATGTTTGATAAATAACTTATAACTTCAAATAAATATTCTTTTGTTTGAGTTGTTTGAAGTACTATTGCGACTTTTTTCGCATTTTTAATTTTTTCTTCTATTGATTTTAATATTTCAAGATTTTGTGCAACAAAAACATTATTTTTATCAACAGCGCAATTTTTTGCATTTGTATAAATTGCTATAACTTCGGGATGGTCATATTTTCCTAAAATAATTAAAAAATATCCGTCTTGAACCATTTCAACGGCTTTTTGTTGAACTTTTTTAACGTCAAAACAAGTTAAATCAATTAATTCATATCCTTTATTTTCAATTTCTTTGAAAACTTCATCGCTTTCACCGTGGCTTCTAATAATGCAAATACCCTCTCCTTTTTGGGGAAGGTTTGTAATTGTTTTTATGCCAAGATTTTCTAATTCAGAAGTAACATGTGAATTATGAATTAATTCACCTAATACTGAAACTGT
>CALUZF010000187.1 GCA_944325165.1 Candidatus Gastranaerophilales bacterium | reverse complement strand
GGATTATTTAAAACCAAAACTGAAACAATCATTTCTGATATAATTATGTTGGAAGATATTAAACAATATAATGGAAAACCACAAATTAATCAAAAAAATGCTGATGTGAACATTCAAGCAACAGAAAAAAACTTAACCATAAAATTTTATGGTATGATTGAAGCAAAAAAATTTGTAACAAAAATTACAGATGCCATTACTGGAACAACACTTTTTAAACGAGGAACTGAAAAAGTAAAGGAAACATTTAACACAGTTGATGATGTATTAGGTTTTAACACTAGAGACACAGTAAAGGGAGTACTTGAAAACGGGCTTGTAGGCACTCTTTTAAAAGGAACAAAAAAAAATAATAAATAATATATAAAAATTCAATCATAAAAATTATGAATTAAATAAAAGAAAATAATTAAGTAAAATGTTAAAGAATAGAAAACTGTTCTTTTTTTTATATAAAAGGAGATGATAAATATCGGGTTATTCCCAAAGAAAAATAAAATAGATAAAGAAAATAAAAATTTAAATAAAATAATCAAAAGAAATAAAAATAAATATAGAACTAAAAAATCTATGAAAAGAAGAATAAAAAATTCACAAGTGTTTACTAATATAAAAAATGTTTGTGAAGATGGATTGATTGAATTAAAAACCGGTGAGGTAGCATCATTATTTGAAGTTAAAGCTATAGATTTATCTTTGACTAGCAAAAATGAAAAGCAATCTTTTTTTTATGCACTAAAAAGTTTATATCAAATTAATAATTTAAATTTAAAGTGTTATAAATTAGATCAAAAGATTAATTTAAATAATAATAAAATCAATCTAACAAACTTAATAGATTCTTTTAAAGAAGATAATAAAAAAAATAAACTTTTAGAAGAAAGTAAAAACTTAATTGAAGAATTAGAAGAAAATCATTTTACAATTTCAAGTGTTTATTATTTTGTTGTAATTGCTAAAGACATTAACACCTTAGAAAAACAATTAGATGAAATAGAGGATATTGTTTCAAATATTACACCAAGATTAAATATAGAACTAATCAATAATAGGTTAGAAATATATAAATTTCTATGTAATTTATATATGAATGCTCATAGTTTAGATGATTTAATTTGGAGTGATTTGCCAAGTTTAGTTAGTCCTTTATCATTACAAGAAAAAACAAATTTATTAAAATTTGATAGTAATGAAGTTCAAGTTGTAACAATAAAAAATATTCCACCTTTTGTTGATGAATTATTTTTTGAAGAGATATTTAATGTTCCAGATATTAGAGCATGTATAAGTATAAAAGATGCTATAAGCCAAGATGAGCTAATTAGATGGGTAAATTCACAATATCAATTTCTGTTGTCAGATAGAAATACTACAAGGAAATTATCTGATGCAACGGAATTAGATACCCAAAAAGAAAATTTCCAAAAACTGATGTTAGAAATTAAAAATGGTGATGAAAAAATAAAAGAAGTTTCTTTGACTTTAATTATTACTGGTACGAAAAAGGAAAGAGAAAGCGTTTTCAGGGATTTAAAAAGGTTAGTAGATAGATATCAAATTAAGTTGGATATTCCTAAATTAAGACAGATGGAATGTTGGCAAAGCTATGATATTAATTCAGCTTCATTAAAAGATTATTCAATATATTTACCAACACTAACATTATCTGCTGGTTTTCCTTTTACTAAAACATATTTTAATGATTCTACTGGATATATGCTTGGAGTTGATATACATACTTCATTACCTATATTTTTTGATCCGTTTGTAATTAATAATCAAAGAACATCACATAATATGGCAATTATTTCTTCGACAGGTGGAGGTAAAAGTTTTACTATGAAAAAAATGATTATTAATGAATTTGCAAGAGGAACAAAAGTTTTTATTTGGGATGCTGAAAATGAATATAAGAATTTAATTCTTGCAAATGGTGGAGAATATATTGATTTATATTCAAAAAAAGGTGGTATTATCAATCCATTACAAATTAGGTATATACCTAGTGACGATGAAGACAAAGATACCAAGGAAACAGATTGCCCGTTAGCAAAACATTTAGGATTTCTTGAAGCATTTTTCAAAACAGCATTTGAGGATATTAAAGAAAAAGAAATTGTAGTTTTACAAAGAGTAGTAGAGTCCTTATATAATGCAAAAGGTATATATGCTAATACATCTATAAATACTTTAGAAAGTTTAAAAAATACTGACTATCCAACATTTACAGATTTATATAATTACTTACCCGAATATAAAAAGAAAGCAGAAAGTGAAGAAATAAAAAAAATAATAAATCAATTAGAAATTTTAGTATCAAGATTCTTAACAGGGACTGATGCTTTTTTATTTGATGGTCATACAAATATTGATTTATCAAATGATTTAATTGCTTTTAATCTTCAAGAATTATTATATAGTGGTAATCAAAGATTAATAAATACTCAAACATTAAATTTACTTACTTATTTAAATAATAGTATAGTTGCTAATAAAATTAATAATGAAAAATTAAATTTAAGTAAAAAAAAGCACATTAGTATTATTGTAGATGAATTTCATTTATTTATTGATGAAAAAAATAATGAAGTCTTAAAAA
>CALUZF010000186.1 GCA_944325165.1 Candidatus Gastranaerophilales bacterium | reverse complement strand
ATTTGGTTAATTTAAATTCTGATACACTTGCGATTTTGCCTATTGAAAATTCTTTAGAAGGAATTGTTCGACCTACAATAGATTCTTTATTGTGTAATGACGTTAAAATACAAGCACAGCTTGAAGTAGAAATAAAGCATTGTCTTTTTTCGAAAGGTAGTAAAGAAAATATAAAACATATAATTTCTCATCCACAGGCTTTAGCGCAGTGTTCAAAATATATATTAGACAATTTTAATGAAGATATTGAATTAATTAATTCTTATTCGACTGCTCAAGCGATATTTGATATTCTTGATAAAGATGATACTTATGGAGCGATTAGCGCTTGTGATATTGGAATTAAATCCCATTTGAATTTAATTGATGAAAATATAGGAGACAATAAAGATAATAAAACTCGCTTTGTTTTAATTTCTAAAAATGAAATTAATTTAGGCGATAAAACAAGAACCTCTATTGTTTTCAATACAAAAAATGAATCTGGAGCATTATTAGAAATTTTAAAAATATTTAAAAAATATGATTTAAATTTAGTTTATCTTGAATCTCGTCCATCTAAAAAAATCTTTGGTGAATATAATTTCTTCGCAGATATTGATAAGGGAATTGATTTAATCAAACCTGCCTTGGATGAAATTAAAAACGCTTGCAATTTCTGTAAATTTCTTGGAAGTTATCCTAGTGTATAATGTTTTGTTAAGAATGTTTTCAAATTAATGAAAAAAATGTATTATTAATTTATGCTTAATTTTTTGATACCAAAAACAAAATTGCAGGCTTATTCTATAAAAGAAGTACCGATTGAGCTTTTTGAAGTAATCGGCGTGGGGCAAATTAATCCTTATTGCAGCTCAAGATTTGATAATGAAATATTTATTACAGTGGTTAATTTTGCAAACGATATGAAAGATTATGATGAAAGAGAAGGGCTTGTTGTATCAAAATATTTTACCGTTAAAAGATGTCCTAAATGCAAAAGGCTAGAGCTAATTCCCGTTAAAATAAGAATTAATTTAGATAAAACTTATATTGCGCATGAAGAAGAAATAGCTTATGACGCTTTTGAAGAACATCCATCAAGAAGACATTTTCCAAGTACTGTTTCAGCTTTTTGCAACCATTGTTCAACATGCTTTGAAACAAGAATAAAATCAAGTGATTGTTGGGTTAAAGAGGCTAAAAAAATAAAAGAAAGAGATTTAATTAATTCTGCTTGGGAAGAATTTTGTGTTGATTAGGCAATTTTTTTTCTTTTTGTGTTTTTAAAATGGTATAAACATAAAAAAGGAGAATTTCTATGTCTGCAATTAATAAAGTAACCGGTGCGATTAGTGAAGTTTTTTCAGGAAATACTTCAAAAGCCTCACAAACAATTGAAGCTATTGAACAGTCAATTCCAAAAATTGCTGATGGAATTGTTAATAAAGCAGCTGGTGAAGCTATTAGTTCGCAAGGCAAAGCTGCTTTAGTGATGCAAGGTGTTGCGAAAGAAACTGAAATTTCAGACTTAGCTTCTTTACAAAAGCAAATAAAATCTTATAATCAATTTTTAGATAGAGTATATTGTGATATTCCTACAAAAAACGGAACTTTTTTACGTTTTGGAATGCCGAGTCAAGAGGTATATGAAGCCGCAAGAGTTGCAGATTCAATTGATGCATATGCAACATCAGTACAAAAGATAGTTTTTGATAGCTTGGATGAAGATAGCTTAGTTGCGTCAAAAAAAGTTGCTCAAGAAATTTCTGATCCTCGTTTTTCAGAATTTGCGCAAGATTATGTTTCAGAAGTAAATCAAGAATTGGAAACAAGATTTTTACAATCTAAATTGGCAAATATTACTGAAGATGAAGTTCAAGAAGCTTTTGCTAAAAAATCAGCAATGGAATATATGCCAAGCGTTGCTAGTGCAAAATCTCATGATTATGACGCTGTGAAAATAGATGATATTACAAGAAAAACTTACTTAAAAGAAAAGTACGCAGATAGATTACATGAATACAAAGAAAATAAATATTGGAAATCAAACTTAGCAGAAAAATCAGCAGAAGAATCAGCAAGAGCTATAATGGATTTAAATCCTGTAAATGTTGATAAAATTAATTTAAGCAAAAAATATTCTTTAGCAAGAGAAGCAAAGGCAAAATATGGACTTACTTTTTCTCAAGGCGTGTTATATAGTAAATTAAGAGCTAAATTCCCAGGTGCTGAAGATGAATTTTTAGCAAATATTAGCAGATGGAATGAAGATTATATCGCACAACTTTTAGATACTGAAGGAAATGACATAAAAAAAGTAATGGATACAGTTTGGGAAAAAGCACGACATTAATTTCCTTTTATACGATATTGTTCATTATCTTTAAAAAAATAAAAGTATTTATTTAAGAAAGGTACTTGAAATTATTTTTTGATGGCGTAATATAATAATTACCCAAGCGGTTTAGTTTGGTTGTACATTTAACAACATTAACAATTAATAATTTCAAATATAATTTTGAGTAATATATAGTTCCCAACAGAACAAAAAGTTCTTTTATTTTTTCAAACAAACCGTTTGACAAAAAAACTTGAAGTGATAATGTAGTAAATGCGGTCAAAATCAGATTTAAATCTGT
>CALUZF010000185.1 GCA_944325165.1 Candidatus Gastranaerophilales bacterium | reverse complement strand
GCTTTAAGTCATTTATGTTGTTATTATGAAATACTAGTTGTGAAAAATCATTATCTTTAACCCACAAAACAGTAGTATTTTTGCTATCAATCAAATCTTTTTTCTCATTTGTTGAAAAAATACTCTTTTCCTTATTGCTTACAATTTCAACAACACAATTATCTTTAAGTCTCTCATCATTATCATCTATATACGCCATTAAAGTATTATCTCTAATTTGTATAGAGAAAAATTCGTAAGGTTTTGACAAATATCTGAAAACCATTTGTCTATTTTTGCAAGAACCATCTTCGTCCCATTGAAATATGAATGTATCGCCTAATTTATTTGTAAAAAAGTTTCTTACAGATATATTGATTCTAATCTCGCAAATTTCACAAATCTTATCGAAGTTTTCTTCAAGTAAAATCAAACATGAATCTTCTCCCGAACTTATAAATTCGATATATTCTACAAGATTGATAATTGCTTTTGAAGATTTTCTTATTCTTAAAGATTTTTGATTAACATTGTTATTAAACCTTACATAAATATCGGAATTTGTATTGTTAATAATAGATAGCAGGCAATCTCCATCAGTTTTTAAATCTTTAACAGATAAAAACGCTTTTTTGTTTGGTTGTCCAAATAATTTGTTATTAGATTCAATTGTCCATTTATATGGCTTAATAACAAATTTAAACTTATACTCTTTTTCATTATAAACATAATATCCGTTAAAAATATCACAAGAACTTAGTATATCAACTCTGTTTACTGTTTCGTGATTGCTATCTAATATCTTGCATTTATCAGATGACTTAAAAACTATATATGAATTTTTGTATCCGCTAATTCCTGGATAGTATTGACTGAAATCAATATTGACTTCAGGTAGATATAAAAATTTAAATGTTTTATATCCAATTTCCGGGAAGTAAAATCTTAACCCAATTTTCCCAAAGCTTATTTTTCCGATATAATCTGACATATCAAAAACAAAATCTTCAATAACAACTTCTTCATCTATGATTTTATTTTCATCTACACTGATTTTTACTTGCCATTGGCCATTAAAAGGAACCTTTATTTTCGGCAAACAACTAAACGCTTCCAATCCCTCAAAATAGCAATTATCACTAATTAGTTTGTTTTCATTTATCAATTCAAATGGTCTTTTAATCTTTATGCTTATAGTATCTATATCTGATTTAAATACAACTTCTCTTTTGTCAGTTGTTGGTGCTTGATAGTAAATATTGTAGCCATTATAATTATCTATTAGTTCAATAGTATCGTCATCTGCTTCGTAATTTTCATCTAGTAAAATATATGCTCCATTGTTTAAAATAAATTTTGATTTGTTAAGTTGTCCAAAATTATTAAAGGTTAAAAATTTATCATCTTTATCTTTTAGAGTATAATCGCATAATAGGGTGTTAATATCGTTTAATAATTTTATTTTAATTTCATCAAATTGATTAAGAATTATAGTTGAAGTTCTAAAGAAATACTCATCGTTTAACTTTTCTCCATAAATTTTTCTTTGAACAACTTTATCATCACTATAAATTTCCCAAATACAAAAGGTGCTATCATTCATCGTCATTTCAGGTGTATCTATGACAACTTTATTGCTATTTATATCAAATCTCAATGTTGGTTTCTTATATCTTGAAGATATATATCTCTTGTCATTATCTTCTCTATTCTTGCACCAATTTATAATTCCTTCTTGAAAAGGTATTGGCAAGATTGAAGTTTCATCTATATTTTCAATTTTCTCCTTAATTGCGCCAATAATTTCAAAAACAAAATCACCCAATAATCCATTTTCGTTTAATAAGTCCACATATCTCTTTACATTTTTAGTGGAATATCTAAATGTATATAATGTTTCATCAGCTAAATCGTTATAAGAAATTTCTTGTGACAGTAATGGTTCGAGATTATCCAAAAAATTATTTATAAGGTTATTTGGAAGTCCAGAATGAGCAATTATAGGAGCGAGATTTTTATAACTATCTTCTTTTAAGTTTTTAAAACTATTTAAATTATAAAGGGAAACAGATCTATCAAATGCTTTAACCAACAATTCTCTTTTATGTGGTTGTGATATGTTTGTCAGCCTTTCTACTGCTTGCCAAAATCCACCTTCTTTGTCGTTGTAGAAATATTTTGCTATACTAACAAGAAAGATTGTTATTGTTTCTTTTAAATCATAAACTTGTCCCCAAGTCATATAACTTGAAATATGAGATAACTTTTTACCAATTTCAATTGTTTCATCTTGTGAAAAAAGAACCTTTTCAATCAACTCATAATTTTCAAGTTTTGAAAGTTTGTCTTTGCAAACCTGGTTTATTTCTGCTAAGTCCATATCCAAATTTCCTTTGCTTTTGTATTAACTCAGTTATGATAATAATACTTTAACCATTATCAAAATTCCTTTCTATACATAAAATTAATTATATAGTGATTATAGCATACTTTCTCCATGTTTGTATAAGTTTTTACAAAATTTTATTTATATGTTCTTTAACATTCTAAAAGTATTTGTTCTATAAATGTCTAAAAGAAAACTGCAAAAAATTAAATAATTTTAGACAAATTTATAAGTTAAGAGATAAACTTGGATAACACG
>CALUZF010000184.1 GCA_944325165.1 Candidatus Gastranaerophilales bacterium | reverse complement strand
AACAGTTTTGCAGCTGCTATTTTGTCAGCAAAAGAGAATTGTCTTTCTGATTCAAATAAGAATAGAATGGATATAGAAAATGCCATTTTTTCTATTATTGAATTTATAAAAACTGAACGTTTAGAGTGGATGTCTAAAGCCTATGATATAATTTCTCAAGATTATGATTATATTATTCATCGGATATCACAAACTAAAAATCCGCTTTTACAGGCATTTTATTCCGAGATTTTATATTATTCAAATGAGACTGAATATAAATCGTACATAAAAAATGCGGTTGATAGTTACTACGAAGTCTTAAATAAAGCTTTTGAAGAGTTATCTACAGCTTCTGCAAAATGTTTTGTTCACAGTGTAGTAGATATAATGACTAAGCTATTGCATTTAGCTGTTTTGTCAAAATCAAGCAAGCTAAAAGATATTAAAACTTTAATTTTAAAATTTTTGAAGGTAGATAATAATATTGAATCATATCATTACTTGGTTGTCTCCATTATTGAATTAATGCTTGAATATAATAAAACTTTTAAAAAAGTTGATTTTGAAGGTGTAGATGATATCTTCTGGAATTTAGTTCAACTTAAATTCAAAGAAAAAGAGTATCATTATCTAACAAGAATAATTCCGCACTATGCTCATAAAATTGATGAAAAAAGAGGTAAGTTATCATATAACTGGGATGATATGCTTGGTAGGTGTTACGTGAAATCTATGGAAACCGCAAATTCCAATATGACATCCCGTATATGGTGCATAGATGCTATAAAACACTATACCCGATTGAATAAGTATACCAATAAAATAAAACAGCTTGAACAAAAGTATATAACCTTTAAAGATAAATTAGAAATTACAGAATTTAAAGAAAAGATTGATACCAAACCATTTACAGATGTAGCAAAGGAAATTTTAAAATATCCTTCAATAGAAATTTTAAAAAAATTATCAGCCTCTAATGATTTTTACCCTCCGTTGGATAGTTTGAAAAATCAATATAGTACATTTGATGATTTTTTCGCTACTTCATATCTTGACCATAATATGCATCCTTCCAAAATATCATCATTGAAAACGGAACAGGATTTGTATCTTACTAATTATAAATGGTACTGGCAATTATATCAGATAACGATACAATACATTCTTATTGAAGGAATTAGGAATAAAAAAATTAAGTTACAAGATTTAATAAATTTTTTGATGAGTTATAGTAGCTTTTTTGATTTAATAACTACATCCCAATCAAAGAAAAAGCGTATACGATATAACTGGAGTGCAACTATTATCTCAATTTTTGAGACATATTTCAACGAAATGGAAAAGAGTTTTGAAGCTCATAAAAAGTATTATCCTTATTTGGTAACAATAACAGAAAGCCTTGTCCTTAAATTTGAAACTTGGATAAGACATTACCTAGCCTGTTATAAACAACCAACTATATCTTCTTTACCTCAAGAAAATGGTATTATTAGAGAAAAAGATTTAAATTATCTTTTATATGATGATTTTATCATTGAGAAATTTGATTTTAATGATTTATTATATTTTAGGTATTTATTCATAGCCAAGGAAGGCTGGAATTTACGTAATGAAATTGCACATGGCGTTTTAATTCCAGAGCAATATACTGTTGAATTATTTAATTGGGTGTTTTTTGCATTTTTACGATTAGCAAAGTATGAATTTCCGAATACGGAACGTAACCGGTTTATAAAAAATAGGACAAACCGATTAATTAAATTATAAACGGAGTTAATATGGCACAATGTATTTACTATAAAAACAGAATGGGACTAACTTTTAACAAGCGAGAACATATCTTTCCAAAAGCAATTGGAGGTATTGAACGACTTGATGCGGGGGTTGTATCCGACCAAGCAAATGAATTTTTTGCAAATAATCTTGAAGTAAAAACTCTTCGTACGTCTGAGATTTTCATAGGTCGTATCGCAAATGGATATAATAAAAAGCCTAGTAAAGAAAAACAGAAAAATAGAACCTTGCCCGAATATTTGTATAATAGAGAGATTGATTCAAGAACCTTAGGTAAGATAGCTTTTAACTCATTAGCGAAAATTAAAGGTAAGGATTATGTATTAAAACCAGAATTTGACGAATTTAGAAATTGGATAATAGGTGGAAACAATGATTGGTATCATTGTAAAATGGGAAAAGAGATTATTGCAAGTACACAAATAATGCCAAATCAGTCTCATTATTGTGTGTTTGTAGATGATGGAGAATATTTAATTGCTGATGTTTGTTTATATAATTGTTGGCGAAAAATGTTCGGTATCTGCAGAAGTTTTGATGATACTTTCGTAATTCCTAAAGGGTATATATGCGATTGGAAAAATAAGAAAGAGTTTACCTTAATGGAACTTATGCAGGAACTTGCGTAATTAGAAGACTTAAAATATCAAAATCTAAAGGGGTTATGAAATGCTTTTGGATAAACTATCAGCATCCGTAGAAAATGATTATATAGATTTTAAGTTACAACACTCTAGGATGATAACATAAAACTACAAGAAATTTATTCAATTTATAAAATAATATTTCTGCGAAATCACTTTGCTTTTGTATTCTGATATTGGAACTTCTTTAAATTTGTATATCTTACGACTGGCACC
>CALUZF010000183.1 GCA_944325165.1 Candidatus Gastranaerophilales bacterium | reverse complement strand
GATTCCCGTTTTCATCTTTTTTCATTTTTTGTGTGGGGTGAAAATTATATTGTTCTGCATCATCTGCAACTTCAGGAGAGAATTTAAGTTTCACATCATAAATTTCTCCCTGAAAAACTCCGAAAGATTTATTTGCATATTCCTGTAAATCAAAATTACCTCTTTCGTAACTTTTATCAGTAATTTCAAGATTTTCAAACTCATCTTGGTTTAGAAAAATATATGCAATTGACAATCAAAAACAATTAAAAAACGATATTGATTTAAAAAAATCGCAACTCGGCATAATTATTCAAAATGATTTTTCTAAAAACATTAAAAAAGGCTCAACCTCAGATGTTTTAATTATTGCAGACGGCAGACAAACAAACTCGGCAGCATTAGCTTCAGGTTATGCAAATACAATAATATCAAATTATAATTACGAACTGCAAACTAACAAAAATTCACCAAAAATTAACGTCATAACAAGAAATTGGTACAACCCCAATATTGAATATAAATGGTTTTTAACTGTCAGTTTAATTGTAATGTTATCTATGGTTTTATGCCTATTATTATCAGCTCTATCTATTGCAAGAGAAAGAGAATTAGGAACATTCAACCAGCTTTTAGTAAGCCCTTTATCAAATGATGAAATTCTTTTTTCAAAAACAGTACCACCATTAATTACAGCATTTATTTCAAGCATTATCATAACTTTAATTATAATTTTTTGCTTTAAAATTCCTTTTGGAGGAAGTATTTTAACTTACTTAATTGCAACATTAATATCATTATGCTCCATTGTTTCAATTGGAATTTTTATCTCATCATTTTCATATACTCAACAACAAGCAGTCTTAGGGGTTTTTGCTTTTCAAACACCTGCTATTTTATTATCGGGTTTTGTATCCCCCATCGAAGATATGCCGATTTTTTTCCAATACGTAAGTGCATTTAATCCTATAAGATATTATATGCTCTTAATTAAAGGAATTTATTTTAAAGGAATGGATATGCAAACAGTAATACAAAATCTTATACCGCTTATTGGAATAAGTATTTTAATGTTTATATTTGCAAGATTGAGCTTTAAATTAAGAACAGAATAAATTAATTTTTACAATGAAGAATAACTTCGCCTTGCGCTAGAGTTTGCTTAACATCAATTATTCTTTGATTAGAGCTTCCAATCCATTTTAAATTATTATCATTCAATTCTTTTTTAAATTCACCATCAACTAAAACATCAATATTAGTTAAATCTATTGCATTTTTTATTTCTTCAAAAGTAAAACCTGTATACAACCAAACGGTTTTACTTGGCATTTTTTCTTTAATTTCCTTAGCTAAAGCTAAAACTTCATCTCTGTTAAAAGGATGCAGTGGATCACCCCCAGAGAAAGTAATACCTGCAATATAATCAGGCTCTAAATCTTCAAAAAGCTCTTTTTTTGCAGCTTCATCAAATTCAATTCCACCTGCAACATCCCAAGTTTCAGGGTTTTGACAACCATCACAACAATGCGTACAGCCTGCTGTCCATAAAACAACTCTTAAACCATCCCCATTTAGCATATCGTCTTTTGTAATATTGTGATAATTCATTTAAACCTCTTAACTACATGCTTATTGTACTCCAATTAATTTTGTAATACAAAAATGTTAACAAAATTTATTTTAAACTTTGAAATTCAGCTTTTACACTATCAAAAGGAAAAGTTAAAGAATCTTTATAGGTTAAAGCAAGCTCCAAACAATCATGTCTTGATTGTTCATCTCCATTTATTTCAAAAATTCTTGCCATTAAGTAATATATATCGCCATTTTCATTATTTTGAGCAACATCTGTCAATAATTCAAGAGCTTCGTCTATTTTTTCCTGTTTCATTAAAATCTGAGCCAAAAGCTTATAAGCTTCAATATCCTTAGGATTTTTTTCTACTGTTTTTTTAAGCATAATAACAGCATCATCATATCTTTCAAGCTCATAATAAATTTGAGCTATATTAAAATATGCCCAAGAATAATCAGGCGATAATTCAAGAACTTTTCTATATTCAGATAATGCAAAATCAATTTCACCAAGTTTTTTATATTCTTCAGCCAGATAAAAATGAGCAAAATAATCGCTATAATTATATTCTATTGCCTTTTTAAAACATTTTATAGCAGTCTTTGACTCATTTTTCTTAGAATATAATATTGCAATTGAAAAAAATGCATTTGCGTCATCATTTTTATAATAAATAACTTTTTTAAAATTCTCCATAGCAGAATCTATATCACCGACTTGCTCATATAAAAGCGCTAAATTATACAAAAAATCAGCTTCATCGGGTTTTAATTCAACGGCTTTTTGATATGCCAAAAGAGCATTGTCATAATTTTTTAATTTTTCCCAGCAAATTCCTGCATTAAAATACAAATTGGCATCATCAGGAAAAATATCAAGTAAATATTTTATATGCGACATTGCAACCTGCTCAAACCCTAAATCAAGACAAAGCATGATAAGCTCTCTTCTTGCTTGAAAATTTTTAGGATTTAATTTTATGGTTGTTTGAAGATTTTCAAATCTTTCAATATCATTCATCTTCGCTATTTATAATTCTATCTAAATCTATGTCGATTTCTTTGCCGTCTATTTCTACTGTTG
>CALUZF010000182.1 GCA_944325165.1 Candidatus Gastranaerophilales bacterium | reverse complement strand
AACATTTGCTGTCAATTTTTGGAGCAATTGCTGTCAAAAAAGAGACAAAAAAATAGACCGATAGTCAAAAAATAACTCATCGGTCTAATTCTTTTGTAAACTGCCTAAAACTATCATATTTGCTGTCAATTGCTGTCAAACGATTTACATCTCAAAATCTTTTTCTTTTCTTCTGCGTTTGCGTTCTTGCAATTTTTCAAGTTCACGAATTTGGCGCTCTATTTCTTCATCGGATAAATCATCAATTTCTTGCTCAGTTTCTCGCTCTTGTTCGTGTTCTTGAATTTTCGTGTTTAATCTATCGGTTGCTTCTCTTACATATTCACTATTAACTGAGTTGTAGACAGTGATTGTGGTTTTCACGTCTTTGTGACATAAAAGTTGTTGGATTACTTTTGGATTTTCGTTAAGTTCAAACAACATATTTGAAAATGTATGCCTAAGGCCATGAAAATGAATATTATATTTATCAAGATTATGTCTTCTCTTAAACCTATCGAACACCATTCTACAACCAGAATATATACACAAGTTTTAAAATTTTTTGCACCTAATATTTTTACTTATTAATTTCACTCTTATTATTTATTTTTTTTCAATATATTTGTGGAATTTTAATTAAAAATTAAATCAACTTTATAATCTTTTGAAATATTATTAAATCTGATATATACACCTTGATCTTCTAGAAACATTAAGTCTATGTTTGCTTCATTTATTGTGTATTTGTTAACTTTATTTAAAAAATCTTCGTCTTGTACCAAATTGCCTTGTTGGATCTCTTGCAAATTAATATTATATTCTTCTGACCCACTTGTGATTTTAAATTTCATTGTGTTATATTTAACAAACATTTGCGAGGTCTCAAAATATAGCATAGGAGAATCATTATAAAAATCACCCGAAATTTTATAATACAAATTCTTTTGTGTGTTTGAATCTAAATCCATATAAATGTTTGTGCTATCGCTAGGCCAAATTCTATCAATAACTAAATCTTCCATATCTTCCATATCACCCTTTTCTTTATTGGTTGTTACTGTAAGCTTTGCGACGCCGGTTAGCTTATCGCCAACTTTAATATTATCTACTTTAATTTGATACTTAGTTGTGTTGAGAGGGTATGATTCAAAGGTTTCAAAATCTTCCTTTGTGTAGAAATCTATAGGGAGAATATCCTTGGCAATGGTAATTTCAAAGTATTCTTTACCATTTGTTTTTTTAAATGCATACCATGCAATATCGTCGTTTGTTTTGCTGGTTATTTTTGGTATGATTGTATCATTTATTGATACAACAGTTTCACTAAAATCAAAACCTGAAACATCTTCATCATTTAATGTCGTAGCATAAAAAGTTCTATTTGTGTTTACATTTCCGATAGGGCAGATATTCGTACTACTTCCATCGAGTTCGGTCGTTATTGAACTAGCGTAATTTTCTACAGTTGCTTCAAAATTGCTTGTTTTCATATTATCGGTTGATAAAATTATTAAATTGTTGTCATAAAAATTTAATTTCATATTTGACATGTTTTTAACATCTACGCCTTTGTCTGCCATATCTTTAAAGTACACTATTTCATCATTGTCGATTTGTATTGTTGAACGGCTATAATCCCCAATTGTATAATCATAGTATTGTTCTTGTGCGCTTTCTATTAAGCTCCCTACTTCAAATTCGTAGTTTTTTCCACATATCGCGTTTGATTGGGAATCATTTTCAAAGTTATAGTAACCAAATCCATTTTCTGAATAAAGAAACATTGGTTTTCTGCGATATACGGAAGAATCAAATTCAAAAAAATCTCTGACATTATATGTGAACATATAAGGGCTATATTTATTTTCCTTTGAAGAATCTGTGATTTGGTAATCAGTATCATTTGAAAACAGGTATTTTGCACTTACAAGGCCATATTGATCTGGGGTAATTGTTATATGTTGTTGTTCTTCTAATTTTTCAAGATCACTATTGTTTATTTTTACTTTATAATTACTTTGAAATGTGCTTAGATTTGTATCTCTACCTTTTTCTGTATAAGGACCTGTTGTGTCAAAAATCCAATCAAGTCTGCTATCGCTATTGTGTATAAAGCCAATTTTTATTTCAATATCCTTAATTGATGATTCATCAAAAGAAATCGTTGTGTTTTCTTTAAAGGTACCAAAGTATAAAGTTCCTATTTGAACTTTGGATCCATCATATGAATTCATGCTAAAATCATTAGGTTGAAAAATTGAATTATCATTAACAACTTCGCCATTTACTAGAACTTTTAGCTCAGAATAATCATAAATGTTATATCCGTAAACAGATGCCGAAGTGATCGAGCTGTTAACAGGGAATGACCAACCTGCATGATCACAAGATATTTTACTTTCGTCTGTGGTAGCTAATGTGATCTTTGCCTTAGTTTTGGATTCACCACATGCTGTTGCAAACAACATTACTGGGATAATTAAAACCAAAGCTAATACTAAAATTAATATTTTTTTCTTCATAACTCCCTCCCTTTGTTATACGCAAGTTGGTTAATGATTAATATAAGAATGTATAACTATTTATAGTATATATAAAAAATATAAAAAAATCAAGCAATTTAAAACATAACATTATTTTTAATGGATTCTCTTTTATTATATATAATATG
>CALUZF010000181.1 GCA_944325165.1 Candidatus Gastranaerophilales bacterium | reverse complement strand
ATAATTTGTTGATGAGTAATTGTAAGATTTCTTGAACCGATAATTGCAATTTTTTTAGCACTTTGTCTGATTGTAGCTAATTCTTGAGCTAATACATCGACATCATTATCATTTTCCTCAACTGTGTCCATATCTTCAAGTGGTACCATAATTGAATGTTGATTTTGCTTGTCGAAATTTTCTTCCATATTTTTTACTTATTCCTTCAAAATTTTTCTTGTATAATATTGAATATAATAATATCATATTTTCACGTTTTTGGGAATATATAAAAATTGAGTTGAAGGAGGGGTTAATAGGCTAATGCAAACAAGTGCCGAATTTTTAAAGGGTTTAAATGAACAACAAAATGAAGCAGTTATGAAAAAAAACGGCACTATTTTGGTATTAGCAGGTGCAGGTTCTGGTAAAACTAAGGTTTTAACTTCTCGTATAGCAAATTTAGTTAAATCGGGTGTTTCGCCAAATGAAATTTTAGCTGTAACTTTTACAAATAAAGCAGCTAAAGAAATGCAACAAAGATTATCATTGTATCTTGGAGAAGATATAGTAAAAAGAATGTGGGTTGGAACATTTCATAATATTTGCGGAAGGATTTTAAGAAGAGATTTAGAAAATTACAAAACAAAAGACGGCAGAAAATGGGATAATAATTATGTTATTTATGATGATACAGATACTAAAACCATTATAAAAAATGCCCTTAAAAAATTAAATATTGATGAAAAATCTTTTGAAATTAAATCTGTTAAAGCTGCTATTTCAAATGCTAAAAATAAAATGCAAGATGCTTACACTTACGCTACTTTAGCAAGAGATTATTATACTCAAAAGGTTTCTGAAATTTATTATGAATATGAGCGTCAATTAGCTTTAAATAATGCGCTTGATTTTGATGATATGCTCATGTTGAGTGTTAATTTATTAAAAGAAAATGAGCAAGTAAGAAAAAAATACGAGGATAGATTTAAACATATTCTTGTTGATGAATTTCAAGATACAAATAAGGCTCAATATGATTTAATTAATATGCTCTATCCAATTGACAGCAAAAAAGATGAATTTGGTTCGCTTTGCGCAGTGGGTGATGTTGACCAATCAATTTATTCTTGGCGCGGCGCTGATTTTAAAATAATTTTAAATTTTCAATCAGATTATAAAAACACAACTCTAATTAAATTAGAACAAAATTACCGCTCAACAGGTAATATTTTAAAAGCAGCTAATGAGGTTATAAAAAATAACGAGGAGCGTTTAGAAAAAAATCTTTATTCAAATAAAGGTGATGGTGAAAAAATAAGCCTTTTTGAAGCTATGGATAATTTTTCAGAAAGCAGATATGTAGCAAAAAAAATTGAAAATTTAAGAGCAAATAAAAATGATATTGCAATTTTATATAGAACAAATTCTCAATCTCGCTCAATTGAAGAAGCACTGATGAGCTATTCTATACCTTATCGAATAGTTGGTGGATTAAAATTCTATGATAGAAAAGAAATTAAAGATATAATTGCATATTTAAAATTAATTTATAATCATAATGATTCACAAGCTCTAAAGCGTATTATTAATGAACCTAAAAGAAATATAGGCGATAAAACAATAAGTAAAATATCAACTTGGGCAGATGAAAAAGAAATAAGTATTTATGAAGCATTAAAACATCTTGATGAAATTGAAGATATAAACGCTTCAACAAAAGCTAAATTGCAGAATTTTTTTGCAACTATTGAAGAAATTACATCTTATCAAAATGAATATTCTTTATCAGAGTTTGTTGCTTTTGTATTAGAAAAAACAGGTTATTCTCCATCATTAAAACAAGATGATAATATTGAAAATCAATCAAGATTAGAAAACTTGGAAGAATTTATAAATGTAGTTAAAGAATTTGAACAAGATGATTTTAGCTTGGATATCGAAGATGATATGGGGCCTTTAGGGAATTTTTTATCTCAAGTAGCTTTAGTATCTGATATTGATGAAGCTGATAAAGATAAAAAAGATGAGCAAGCAGTAACTTTAATGACTTTACATGCTGCAAAAGGGCTTGAGTTTCCTATTGTATTTTTAATTGGTTTAGAAGAAGGAATTTTTCCACATGCGCGCTCGATTGGTTTTGGAGCTCAAAATAGCGAGCTTGAAGAAGAAAGAAGATTAATGTATGTAGGTATTACACGAGCTAAAGAAAAATTATTCTTAACTTATGCTAAATCAAGAAAAGTTTTTGGAAATTATCAAACAAATCCTAAAAGCAGATTTTTAGATGAAATTCCTTTTGATTTAATTGATGAAGAATCAATTAAAAGTTCTGATAGTTATCATAAATCAAGTTTTTCATCTGCTGTATCAAAAGCAAAAGAAAAAAAATATCAAGAAAAAACCTCAGCTTCTTCATCTGCACCTCAAAATAATTTATTAAGCTCAATTGCAAGAATAAAAGCAAGCGCAACAAAAGCGCAAAATACAACAGTGCAAAATAATTCATTTTCTTCATTAAATAAAATAAATTACAAACAAGTTAATGCAAAAGTTGTCAAAAAACAAAATAAAAAAGATGAACCTAAACAATCGCTTAATATTGCTGATATGATTGCAAAAGCTAAACAAAAAGCAAGTGAAACCCATGATTGTTTTAAAGATAGAAATATAGGTCTATTTCCAATAGGCACAAGAGTTTTTCAT
>CALUZF010000180.1 GCA_944325165.1 Candidatus Gastranaerophilales bacterium | reverse complement strand
TGAAAACTCTAATAATTTCTTGACTGAAAAATAACTCATTCCATGTGTCATTCGCACAGAATTACACTTTTTTTAATTAAAATTAACTATTGTTAATTTGTACCCTCAACCAAAACAATATGATATGATTAAATTATGAAAAAATTTATTATTGTATTAATAATACTTTTAGGTTTAAATTTTTATCTTGAAAATTTATTTTATAATTTTACAATACCATATCCATTGAATTGGCACAAAAAATATAACAATGTATATATAAATAAAAACGATAAAAAACTCGGTATTGAAATACAAGATATAATTACCAGAATAAGTAAAAATACAACTGTTAAATACAATTCAAAAATTGAATTTGATAATATCAAAAAAATAATAATAACAGGTTCAATATATTCTCATATCCCTGCCCAATCTCTTGAAGAAATCGGAATATACAATTATCCCAAAATAAGATTAATAACCAAACGATGGCTAAATTTACGAAGCACAGCAGCTTGCATAATAATGTTAATCAAAGAAGATAATACAGTATTTCCGATATTTATAGACGGATACAAGTTTACAATTAACACGGATAAAATTCAATGCAATAATGGAATTTGCACCCCTGCCGGTAAACAAACCACAGTAACAATAAAAAATTATAACGATACCGCAACTTTTATTATTGAATAAAACATAAATATTAATTATATTCAACAACTATCCATATGGGTAGTTATTTGTCAAATAATAAATAAGGAGGTAAATATGACAGATAGATATAATCATTATTTTGATATTTCAGAACAATATGCAAAAAAGTACGATTTAAAAACAAATCCAAATAAGCCAGGCTGGAATGACGAACTAGATGCATTTAGACATGCTTATATGCAAGCTGATTTGAGTAATAAATATGGAAGCAAAGCTGCAAAATTTTTAGGTGATATCCATGAAAATATATATGACAAACTCTTTACTATTCAACCACATAAAGAAAAAAACATGGACTTGTGGAATAATAATATCGGGAGACAAGTTTCTAACGAAGTAGACAAACAAACAAAAATTTTAAAAAATCTTACAAGCCCACAGATAAGACAAGATATAACTGCTGAAAATATCTATAACAAAATTAAAGAAGGTAAACTCATAACAAATCCTAATGATAGTAGAGTTTACACTGAACCCACTCTATTTGATAAAGCAATGCAGGGCTGGGATTTTCTGACATATTTCAAAACCACAATAGAAAGTGCGACAGGAATTTTCAAAAACATGGCCGGAAATCTTCAATCTGCACAGCGTACCGCAACAGAACTTAATTATTCAGTGAACGGTCAGGAAGCCAGATTAAACATGATGCTTGATGCAATCAACAGAAAAGTTATCGTTCCGATGGTTGAAAAAACAGCCGAAATAATTGCAAATTTCAAACTTGGCCGCGAAGTTATCGGGCTTAATGATCACGGCAAATCAATGTTTCTGGAAATAGATGATAATATAAGAAACGCAAATTATATCTATCGTTACGGTGACAGAAAAGCTACTTTTGAACGCAAAATGAAATTAAAAGAACTATTTGAAGTTGTCAAATCCTTTGCTCAGGTTCCCGAAGTCGAAGAACGAATAGACTGGATGGAATGCTTTAAATTTGCGCTTGAGCAATACGGTATTGAAAACTCTAATAATTTCTTGACTGAAAAATAACTCATTCCATGTGTCATTCGCACAGAATTACACTTTTTTTAATATAAAAACCCGAATAAGAAACTATATACAAAATAATACACAGGAATGAAAAATATAACTAATCCTAAATAAAATAAAAAACTATGCATTTTTGATAAAAATAATGGAATAGAAAAATTAATTTTTTCATATAATGCATAATTTTTTATAAAATACATTTCTACAATTGATAACAATAATAAAAGCAGCCCTATAAAGAAGTAATATATGCAGCTTTTGAAAAGCGAAATATACGAAGCATAGTAATCAAAGTATGCGTTAATCTGCGAATTTTTAATGAAGTAATAAATAAAAATAGCATAGAAACAATATGCTGAAAACGAAACTATATTTATCAAAAAAGACTTTTTAAATAAATTTTGCATATAAGAAGACTACAACAAACAAAAGGAGAAAGCAATGACAAATAAAGAAAATTACAAGCAAAATTATAAAAACAAAATTACAGATAAAATTGTTACAGATACAGAAAAATACAGACAACAATACAATTTACCTGTAAACACTGTTGGCTCAGGGCATAATGATTCAGTTGACGCATTCAGACACGCATATATGTCTGCGTATTTTGCCAGAAACTGGGGACAACCAGTTGCAAAATATATAACCGACCTACATGAAAAACAAGGGAATAAAAAAGGACAAGATCCTAAAGAAAGTAATATGGATTTATGGAATAATTCTATAGGAAGAAAAATTGCTCATGAAGTTTATAAAGAGTACTGGAATAAAGGAAAAACTCATCATGAAATAGAAGACATAACAGCGCAAAAAATTGTTGATAAAATAAATAAAGGAGAACTCATAACAAATCCTAATGATAGTAGAATTTACACTGAACCCACTCTATTTGATAATATAAAATCAAAACTTAAAGGTATTTCTACCGGGCAGGCGGCACCGATTGAGAACACATCTCAACCTTTTACACGTGAACAAATCGGCGCAATGACACCTGA
>CALUZF010000179.1 GCA_944325165.1 Candidatus Gastranaerophilales bacterium | reverse complement strand
GTTATGATGATTTTGATTCTAATAAATCAATCAAAAATAACAATACAAAAGAATATACTGCGGGTATCAATTGGTATATTTTGGGTCAATGCGCCCGTATTATGTTGAATTATATATATTGCGACAATGAAGCAAGAGAAAATTCACACAGGATTTTATTAGGCACTCAATTTATTTTATAGTTATTTAAGAGCGCCTGCGCCAGAGATTACTTCTGTTATTTCTTGCGTGATTTTAGCTTGACGTTCTTTATTGTATTCAACAGTTAAAGTCGAAATCATTTCTTGAGCATTATTTGTTGCAGCGCTCATAGCTGTCATTCTTGAAGATAGTTCGCTTGCTTGTGCTTCTAAAAATGCTTGGAAAATGATGTTTGTGATATACATAGGAACAATTTGAGCTAAAACTGCATTTAAATTAGGCATATATTCACTCAAAGGTTCAATTGTATGTAAATCATGAGATATATTTAATTCTTTATCCAACTCCTCATCTCTAAAATCGCTGATTTTATCGTTGATTATAGCTGGTAATAATTGCCAAGAGCCTACGATACAAGTCATCATATTCTTGTATCTTGTTGCAACAAGTTGAATTTCATCAATTTCGCCTTTGATGTAATCATCAGCCAAAATCGAAGCTATTTCATAAGCTGAAGATGAATTGATATCATCTAAAATATCAACGTATGTCTTTTTAATTTCAAAATCAAGCTGTTTTTGCGCTGTTTTTATTGCAGGAGCTGCCTTTTGACCTATTAAATAGATTTTTGGAGTTTTGCCTTCATCAATAATTTTTTTAATAAGATTTGTACTGTATCTTACAATATTTGCGCAATATGCGCCAGCTAAACCTTTGTTTGATGAAATAATTACAACAGCAACGCTTTTTGTATCTCTTTTTTCTAATAATGCAGGATAGTTTTCGATTGAATTTTTTGTATGAATTTTATCGCATTTATTCTTAAGGGTTTCTTGATATGCCCAAGAAAACATTTTGTATAATTCAAGCGTAAAAGGGCGTGAAGCCTTAACTGCGGCTTCCGCTTTTTTTACTTTTGCTGCTGCAACCATTTTCATGGCTTTAGTTATTTTTTGAGTATTTTTTACGCTGTTTATTCTGTCTTTTATGTTTCTTAGGTTTGCCATTTATTTTACACCTTAAAAATATTTTCTTTAAAATTCTTGATATGCTTGATTAATTCTTCCTTATCTGAATCCTCAAGTTTAGCGCCCGCATTCAATTTTTCTTCTAATTGAGCACAGTTTGCGCTGAAGTATTCGAAGAATTGTTTTTTAAATTCTTGAATGTCTTTATTTTCTACATCGTTTACGTAGCCTTCATTTCCGCAGAATAGTATTGCAACTTGTTGAGCCACTGATAAAGGATTGTATTGAGGCTGAATTAAGATTTGAGTTAATTTTTCACCTTTTAATAGTTGAGCTTTTGTTGCAGCATCTAAATCTGAAGCGAATTGAGCAAACGCTGCAAGTTCTCTATATTGTGCTAAATCAAGACGCAATTGACCTGCAACTTGTTTAATACCTTTTGTTTGAGCAGCGCCCCCTACACGAGATACTGAAATACCTGCGTTAATCGCCGGTCTTTGACCTGAGTTAAATAAATTTGACTCAAGGAAAATTTGACCGTCTGTAATTGAAATTACATTTGTTGGAATATACGCTGAAACGTCCCCTGCTTGTGTTTCAATGATTGGTAGAGCTGTAATTGAGCCTGCTCCACGTTCATCAGATAATTTACAAGCACGCTCTAGCAGTCTTGAATGCAAATAGAATACATCCCCAGGATAAGCCTCACGTCCTGGTGGTCTTTTTAACAATAAGCTCATCGCACGATAAGCTTGAGCGTGTTTTGTTAAATCGTCATATATGATTAAAACGTGTTTTCCGTTTTCTAAAAATTCTTCTGCTACTGCACAACCTGCAAAAGGAGCTATATATTGCAATGGTGCTGAATTATCAGCAGTAGCTGATACAATTATTGAATAATCCATAGCACCTTTTTCTTCTAAAGTTTTTGCAATTTGAGCAACGGTTGATGTTTTTTGACCGATAGCAACATAGATACAAATAACATCTTTTCCTTTTTGGTTGATTATTGTGTCTATTGCAATGGCAGTTTTGCCTGTTTGTCTGTCGCCAATAATAAGTTCTCTTTGACCTCTGCCGATTGGAGTTAGGGCATCAATTGCAGTTAAACCTGTTTGAAGAGGTTGATGAACAGATTTTCTTTCAATGATACCGGGGGCAATTCTTTCAATTGGTCTTGTTTTTGTAGTTTCAATGTCGCCCTTGCCGTCAATCGCTACACCGGTAGGATCAATTATTCTTCCGATTAAGTTATCCCCAACAGGAATTGAAGCAATTCTTCCTGTTGATTTAACACTCATACCCTCTTTAATTCCTGTGTAATCACCTAAAATTACTACACCCACGTTATCTTCTTCAAGGTTTAGAGTAATTCCAAGGGTTTTATTTTCGTCATCAAATTCTACAAGCTCAGATGACATAACGTTTTTAAGACCATAAACACGAGAAATGCCGTCTGAAATTTCAATAACGCTTCCAACATTATCGACTTCCAGCTTTTGAGAATAATTTTCGATTTTTGATTTAATAATTGCGCTAAGTTCAGAACTATTAATGGTTGGTGACATATATTTTGCCTTTCTTAGTTATTTT
>CALUZF010000178.1 GCA_944325165.1 Candidatus Gastranaerophilales bacterium | reverse complement strand
AGTAAAATTATCATTAACAGGCATGGCCTATTAATGGTTGGATGATTATCATATTAATTAGGAATGGTTTCTTTTGAGTAATTCACTAGATAAAAATGAGCTTGAGGCGTGGGACAATTTTTTGCACATTCTGGAGAACAAACTCCCTAGTTTTGTTGCTACTTGGACAAAAGATTTAGAGCCTGCATTACCTTTATTTGAAGAAAGTGAAAATGGCATATTTTTAATTAAAAGCTCTCAAGGCTTTGGTATTCAAGTACTTCAACAAAAACATTTAAAAGAAGTTGAAGAAGCGTTATTTGAAGCAACAAAAATAAAAAGAGCGGTAAGATTTGTTTTAGATGAAACAATAAAAAAGAAAAAAACACAAAAACAAACAAAAGACCAAAAAGAGCATAATGAAACTGCTCAAAAGATGGAACATCTGGCTCAAATGCATTCTTTTTGCGGTTTAAATTTAAAATATACTTTTGAAAATTTTGTAGAGGGTGAAAATTCTAAATTTGCATATAAAATTGCTCAAATGATAGCAGAAGCTCCAGGGCAAAAATATAACCCTTTGTTTATCTCAGGTTCTGTCGGGCTTGGAAAAACTCATTTAATGCAAGCTATTGGGCATAAAATTTTAAAGAATTTTCCAAATCTTAAAATAAGATATACAAAAGCAGAAGATTTTGGTAATAAATTAATTGAATCTTTGGCTTCTTGTAAAAACTCCGGTGATATTAACGAAAAAATGCGCAAATTCAGAGATATGCACAGAAATGTTGATGTGCTTTTAATTGATGATATTCAATGGATAGATGGCAAACAAAGAACAGAAGAAGAAATATTTAATACATTTGATGCGCTATATCATGCAGGAAAACAAATCGTATTTGCATCAGATAGACCCTTATCGGCTTTTGAAAAAATTCCTGATAGATTGAGAAGCCGTTTTGAATGGGGAATTGAAGCAAATATTAAAATTCCTGATTTAGAAACAAGAATGGAAATAGTTAAACGCCATGCAATTTTATCTGATTATCCTATTAGTGACGATGTTGCGCTATTTTTAGCAAAAGAATTTAATACAAATATAAGAGAGCTTGAAGGTGCATATAATAAAGTTAGTGCAAGAGCCTCAATTGAAGGCGTTGAGCTTAATGTAGAGCTTGCTAAAGAGTATTTGAATTTTTCTCAAAAGAAAAAGAAAATCACTGTTGATAATATATTAGAAACATGTGCAAAATATTTTTGTGTTGATAAAAATGATATTTTATCAACTGCAAGAGCTAAAGAAGTAGTGAACGCTAGAAAATATGCGATTTACCTTTCTCGTGAGTTGTTGGAATTGAGCTATCCTAATATAGCAAGAGAATTTAAAAAAAATCATACAACAATTATGTATCAGCATGAAAGACTTAAAAAAGATATTCAGTTAAATAAGGCAATGCAAATTATAACAGATGAATTGTCGGAGTTAATTAAGCGTTGAAGTAGCTTTTTATTAAAGCTTTAATATTTTCATCTTTTATTTTTTCAATTATTTCTACGTTTACAAGGTTAATTTGATTTAATTCTTTTAGTGTTTCGCTTATTTTTGCGATTTTTTCATAATCATTTTGAAATTCATTGATTAATTGAGCTAAATATGAGCTATATTGGCTTAGTTTTAGCTCTTTAATAATAAAAAGAGCTACGTCAAAATGAAATTTGTCTTTTTTTAATTCTTCATATAAATTATCAATTTCTATATCGAGCGAATTTAGGTAAAGAGAAATATTTTTGATTTCTTCTTTAATATTTCTATCAAAATCAAAAGTATAAATATCATTTTTATTAAATTCTTCAAATTTTATTTTAGCCATTAATAAAATATTTCTTGAAAATTGATTATTAAATGAATAAATTAATTTTATATAATCAATTAAATTCCAATAATAACAAGTATCTAGAGGAATATCTTCGGGGTATTCTTCGATAATTAATTGAAGAATTTTATTTAGAGTTTCTTTATTTAGAATATTTTTAAGATGATTAATATCACAATAATCCATGATATTTGATATTATGTTTGTTGCAAAGGGGCTATTGAAGGCATTTTCAAGAACAAATTTAATTTGTTCATCCTTACCGTATGCAACAATAAAATTGAATGCCCTAAGTTTTTCAAATTCATCGTTTGAATTGAGCGCTATATTTTTCATCTCATTTAAAACTTCAACATCACAAAATGCACTTAAAGCTATGGCACAATTTGTTCTAAGTGCTTCAAAATCGCTTTTTGCAAATTTATTTAAGTATTCTATAGCAAGCGGGTCTTGAATTTTAGAAAAATATTTAGCACAATATGCTCTCTGCTCATCTGTGCCGTTTTCAAATAAATCTAATATTTCATCTGTTAAATCTTCATTTGCAAATTTTATCCAAGAATTAACAATTAAATCTTCAAAATCATAACAGTATATTTTAGAAAATTCAAAAACAGCATTTAGATTTTCTTTGTTAATTATCTTAACAAAATCTCTTGTAATTCTTTCTTTTAAAAATGAAAAAATATATTCTGCATTTTCACATAACATTCTAAAATCGGCAATATTTGCCGTTTTAATCATATCTTTTATGGTGCTTTTTGATAAAGCTATATCTTTTGAAGTTATATTTTTAATAAAATTCTGTGACGACATAATTTAATTATTACACATTCTATTATTCTTGTGTATAAT
>CALUZF010000177.1 GCA_944325165.1 Candidatus Gastranaerophilales bacterium | reverse complement strand
ACCTGAAGGATTCTCAGCATCCCCCAATAAGGAAGAGTAATGGTTATTAAGTCTTTATTATAGGTCTGGGGTCCCTGAGCGGATTTTGACTAGGGCGGAACAGAGCTTTAGCTCGTTGTGAGCCCGTATGTTTGAGTAATTTTACGAAGTGGCTGAGCGAAGCCCAAAAACTAAGCAACATACTAATCAATACAAGAATTTTTTTCTTCCAACTCCAATGCCTTTTTGTATTCATCAGGAGCATAATATTCAAATATCAATCTTGCCTCTTCATCTGCATAAAACAATGGTGTATAGCCCATTTTATTTTGAACCGTAAGCATTTTTTTAAATTCATCAATCGCATATTGTGCAAAAATATCCAAAGTTTCACTATCAGCGTTATGCAATGGCGTATTACCAAATTTATCAATCGCCCCAAGTGCGATTTTAAATTCTTTAGAAGCATACTGCGCTATAATTTCTGCCTTTTCTTCATCTATTTCAAACAAAACATTTTGACCTGAATTATCAACATCCAATACTGCCATCTTAAATTCATTTTGCGCATGTTTTGCCAACATTCTTGTTTTTTTAGCATCAGAAAGCTGTATCGGATTTATTCCATCGTTATCTTTCATTAACATCGCTTTTCTGACTTCATCTGGTGCATATTTTATAAGCAATTCCGTTTTTTTATAATCAGAACCATATAAAGGGGTTTCACCATAATTATTTTGCGTGGTTATCGTTTTTCTAAATTCGCAAGGAGCAAATGAAGCAATAACCATAGTTTTGCGAACATCAGAAGTATGAACTGCGGTATTTCCATTATCATCTCTTATCCCAACAGATTTCTTAAATTCACTTGGAGCAAATCTTATCAATTCTTCTGCTTCTTTATAATTTACTTGATGAAGTATTGTTTCGCCATTTTCTTGAGATTTAAATAATG
Source organism: Candidatus Gastranaerophilales bacterium (assembly GCA_944325165.1). Taxonomy (GTDB): domain Bacteria; phylum Cyanobacteriota; class Vampirovibrionia; order Gastranaerophilales; family Gastranaerophilaceae; genus RUG14156. The sequence goes on along the minus strand of CALUZF010000177.1, from coordinate 1,788 downwards.
TTTTAGCGATTATAGGCGAAACCTCTTTGTTATAAACATCGCCAACTGAAATTTTTCTCATATTCCCAACAAAAGAAATTTGTGGAATATTTATATTTTGTTTTCTAATATTATTTTGATTATTTATTTTAAAATTGATAGGAGAAATCTGCATTCTAAAGCCTTTCTTATTAGTTTATATATCTAATTTTTTTCTTATTTCATCTGCAACAAATCTATATTTCTCATCTTTTGCTATAATTTCAACTAATAATTTTGCTGTTTTAAAATCAAGATAATCAAGAGGGGTTTTCCCTTCATTATCTAAAATAAATAAAACGCTTGAAAACGCCTTAGGTGCTTTTTTAGGACCTATAAAATCATATAATATTTTTACTGTTTTATTATCAGCGCAATGCAAAATCGTTTTACCTTGTTTATTTTGTTTTGATATAGCTTCGCTAAAAACTTTAGAAGCTCTTTTGGGTCCTAAAATTTCACCAAATTCCAACAAAATTCTTTTATCATCAATATCAAATAAAGGGGTTTCGCCAAATTTATTCTGTGTCAATAAAGCAACTTCAAGAATCTCTGGGGTAATTTGATTTTTATTTAATTCTAAAGCATCATAATTACATTTATGGAAAAAAGTATCCCCATATTCATCTTTTTTAAGAAATTTAGAATGCGATTGCTCAACACCCTTAAATGTTATATTATACATTCCTTTTAATTGTTCTAATGATACTTTAGCTAAAGAATTTTCTTGAATAGAATTTTGAATAAAATTATTTTTATTCGGTCTTTGATTAATTAAATTTAATCTAAAATTAATTGGAGAAATTTTCATTTTGCACCTTTAATATAATGATGATTATTAAAAAACCTGTAAAAAATTTTTTTGCGCTAAAAAACGCCTGTGCTATTACAGGCGTTTTAATTAATCTATCTTATTATTCTTGAGATTTGGATGATATATAAGCAGCTATCAACTCATCAGCATGACCCTTGCCTATTATACTATCAAACATTTCTAATTCTTCTTTAGATGCCATATCAAGAGCATTTTGTTTTTCCAAAGAACCGTATTTGCCTCCTTTAAGGAATATCGCTTTTATAAAATCAACACCACTAATAGTTCCATATATAAGCCTTAATTTTTTAGCAGAAGCACCATGGATAATAGTATTTCCTAGCTCATCTCTCATAGACATTGCTTGTTGAAGAACATATCTTCTTTCCTTATGTGTTAGCACTCTAAGCAATTCTTCTGCTTGCTCCGCACTTGCTGTATGTAATACAGTACGTTTTTTATCATCTAATTTCTTCAAAATACAATCTACAAGAACTTCAGAAGGAAAAGAACCTAAACTGTTAATAATTACTCGTGTTTGCTCAGCATCCACTCCATGCAAACCATTTGATGTCATTAAAGAACATTGGAAAACTTTTTCGCTTTTTTCTCTGCCTAATACTTCATAAAAGAATTTTATTTTATCAGCAGAGCTTGTAATTAGCGGTGTATGACCATTATTATTCTTTAATAATAACCCAAGTTCAACTATTAAAGGTGTTATTTCATCTTTCTTTTCTAATAATTCTTCATAACTACATTTATGGAAGAATGTATTACCTGAAGTATCCGGTTTTAACAGTGGAGATTTTATTGCTTCACACACATCCAACAAAGTTGCATGCAAAATATTAAATTCGCCCTTAAAAGAAATATTGCTCATAGCTTGTAAATTATCTAATGATACTTTAGATAAATTACTTTCTTGAATAGGATTTTGAGCAAGATTTGCTTTT
>CALUZF010000176.1 GCA_944325165.1 Candidatus Gastranaerophilales bacterium | reverse complement strand
AAAGATAAAAGTTTTATATTATGACCTTCTTTTTTAAACCAATTTGAATTTTTAATATTTTTTCTAGCTAAAACAGAAGGGTTTTCAAAATCGATAAATTTATTAACAACAAAAGTGCCTGCCTTGATTAATTTTTCAACAAGACAATAAATAGTTTCGGCATTTGTTAATTCTTGCAAAACTTTATATTGAGGATATGGCAGATAACCATATTTTTTAATTGTTTTTGAAAGATATTTTTTTCTATCCGGATCAATTTCTTCAATTCTATAAATTTGAGCAATTTTAGCAAGTAAAATATCAAGCTCTTTTGGTTTAAAATTAGCTTTGCATTTGTCTTTTTTTGTTAATAACTTCAACATATAAATACCTCTATCCTAAACAAGATTATTTTATCAAAAAAACATAAGTTAAATACAATTTTGAAACAATATTTTACACTGTAAAATTTTTTATAAATTTTCGCTTAATGTATAGCTTTTTTTGAGTTTTTATAATAAATTTAATATACAGGTATTGATAATTGAGGTAATTTATTTACTTTGTAAATTTTTGTAAAATTGATAAAATAAAAATCGCCCTACAAGCAATTTTTAATATTTAGGTGTTTCTTATGATTTGAAAAGGTGGTGTAATATGATTTCAAAACTACAATTAAATTCAAATATAAACTTTAAAAGTGTAGCCCCTGCGCCAAATTTAAACGAACAAAACACACTTCAAAATAATCAAGAACCACAAACACTTACAGAAGAAAACCCTAAAAAGGATTTTTCAATATCAGAAACTTATAATAAAGCAAAAAAGAGCGCAACCAACGTATTAAAAAATATCAATAACGTAACTAACGTTACAGAAGGTGCTGTTAGAGGCGTAGTTGACGGCATAGTTGCAACAACAGCAATGGGTGTTTTAGGAAAAGCCTGCAAAAAAAATAATTTCAATGTAATCGGTATTTTAAAAGATACAATTGTTGACGTTGCAAAAGGTGCTTGGAATTCAATCAAATTTATCCCAAGCGTTATAACAAAATCACCTTTAGAAAACGCTAAAACAATATTAAGACTACCTAAAAAATTCTATGGCGATTATTTAAAAGGTCATAAAGCAATTGCAGTATTAGCATCAGTTATAGGTGCCAGCGTTTTAGCTATAAGAATGACTCAAGGCAAAATTAATGCAAACCAAAAAAATGCTGATTTAGACCACAAAACAAACCAAGGTCACATATAACATTTCATATATAAATAAAAAAGGTACTTCTTTAGATTAAGAAGTACCTTTGTCTTTAGAATAATTTATTTTGAACAGGCTCTGCCTCTAAAATCTCGCCAACCGAACAACCAAGAACATCGCACAATTTATCCAAATTTAAATAAGAAGGCTGGGTTCTTCCTTTTGCCCAAGAATATATCGTCTGTTGAGGCAAATTCATAATCTGAGCCAATTTATATAAGCTATAGCCCTTTTTATTTTTTGCGACTTCTTTAATTTTGATTTTCATAAAAATAATTATATATTATTTCAAAAATATTCACCACAAAAAACAAAATTTTTTTCAACTGTTTAGAGGAAAAAATCTAATTACTCTCAATAATATTACTTTTATTACGATATAATAAAAATATATTGTCATTAATTTTAAAAACATTAAACAAAAATAAAAGGATTATTATGAAAAAAATTTTATCTTTAATTACAATTGGAGCCTTAACATTAAGTCTTTGTGCTTGCGCAACGACAAATAATGTAATACCTAAAGCACCAAAAATGACAGCTACATTAAAACCGATTGTAGCAAAATATAAAAAAGGCGACTATGTAGGCTCTATGCAAGATTTAGAAGAGCTTGTTAAAAAAGAAAAAAATAACACATACGCAAAATACTATCTTGCACTTTGCTATACAAGATTAGGTTATAAAGAAGATGCTACAAAAGTTTATCAAGAGGTAGTTAAGAAAAATGATAACTTAGTTCTTTCTTATTATTCTCAAAAAGCTTTGGATTGCTTAGATAATCCCGATTCACCTATATGCACTCCAAAAACTGCAAAACAAGAAGCACAATCAGCAGAGCTTGATGATATAGATTTATTCATACAATCAGGCAAACAAATACATCCTGCTGCAATGGATAGAATAACAAAAGAGCGCATGGAGCGCAAAATAATGGAAGAAGAATATTTAAGAACTCAACAACAACAAAGTATGAATTTAGATGGTCAGCTAAAATCTCATGCACCTACCAATGAAGAAATTGCTAGCGCTCTAAATACATTATCAAAAATAGGAATTAATCCATATACACAATTCAATCCTTTAGCACAAGTTCAACAATATAACCAATATGGAATGCTTGGAATGAATAATCCGATGATGTACGGGGCATTAATAAATAATAACAACCCTGAAATGGCAAAAATGCTTTTATATAATCAAATGTCCCAACAAGGCAACATGTTAAATTACGGAATATAAAATGACAAAAGAAGAAACAATAATCAAAATAAACACGACAAAATTCGGTGAGCTTGAAATTAATAAAAATTCGGTTTTTGAATTTATTTCACCTATTATAGGCTTTAATGATTTAAAAGAATACACAATAGTTGACTATAAGCCCGATTCACCTTTTAAGTGGCTACAGTCTATGGAAGATATGGATTTGGCTTTTCCTGTTACCTTGTGTAGTTTTTTTGGAATTGATTATCAATTCGATATTCCAGATGAAGAAGCGCAAAAACTTGAAATAACAAGCGGGGATGATGTTTTTGT
>CALUZF010000175.1 GCA_944325165.1 Candidatus Gastranaerophilales bacterium | reverse complement strand
TTTTCCCCGATGCAGTCGGCCCGCTTAGAACTATTATTTCTTTGTTCATAGTAATTAAATATTAGCATAACTACAAAGGAGATAAAATAAATTTGGAAGAATATGAGCAAAATTGAAATTATTATATTATTGCCAAGATTTACTCTTATAATTCCAGAAAGCATATAGATGATATATATAAAGATATGGATAAATAGTGCCCCAAAGAAGTTTTTAAAAATAAAAATAAATGAATTTTTAAGGGCAATAATAGGCTTTAGAAAATTATTGGAAGTTTTTTCAAATATAATCGCAGGATAATAAAATAGCATAATAAAACCAAAAAGCATGGTTGAAAATATAAAACTCAACTGCCAAGCGCTTAGAATATATTTTTGATTGTCTGTTAATGTTTCAAAGTATTTTATAAGCGAAGCATTATCTTGAGTTAAAATTGTTGCATCTTTTGCAATAAAATCAAGACTTCCGAACGCTTCATGGCATATTTTTCCTGTTAAAATTAAAACGCAAATTAAAAGCAGAACATATATAAAACAGCCTAATCCTATTGGAATAATATTTTTGCCTATTCCTTCCAAAAATATTCCCCAATAATTTTTATTTTCTTCTGGTTTATTTGATATTAAATCTTTTATTATTTCAAACCATCCAGACATAAAACAAAGACACAAAAGAAATACACAGCTTGTTAATGTCAGAGTTATAAAATATGAGTTTATATGAAAAATATAGCTTGCAATAAAGTTTGAAGCTATCATAAATAATACTAAAAATAATGTTATAGCAGGATTTGTTATAACGGTTGAAAATGATTTTTTAAATATATCAAATAAATTCATAAAAAAATAACCCCTTCAGATTTACAATTTAAAATTTATAAACTATTATTAATATATTACACGTGTATATCAAAAAACAAGGTAAGAAATGTTAAGATTTTCAAAAAAACATAACTATCAAGGCTTATTAATTTGTGTAGAAGGTATTGACGGTTCGGGTAAGACAACTCAGCTTGAATTATTGTATAGTTGGTTAAAATCTAAAGGTTTGGATGTAATTTTAACTCAATGGAATTCATCGGAATTAATTTCAAATACAACAAAAAAAGCTAAAAAGAAAAACCTTCTATCAGGAAGAACTTTTTCTTTGTTACATGCGGTTGATTTTGCGGATAGATTAGAGCGAACAATTAAACCTGCACTTAAAGCAGGGTTTATAGTTTTAGCTGATAGATATGTTTATACTGCTTTTGCAAGAGATGTCGCAAGGAATGTTGAACCTCAATGGGTTAGAAATATGTATGGTTTTGCAATTAAACCGGATATGACTTTTTATTTTGACGTTTCTCCTAAAAAAAGTTTAGAGCGAATTTGTTCAAATCGTCAGCCTAAATTTTATGAAGCGGGTATGGATATGAAATTATCTAATAACCCCTATAAGAGCTATGTGTTGTTTCAAAATAGAATAGTAGAACAATATAATGAAATGGTTGAAGAATATGATTTAATTAAGGTTGACGCGCTTGATAGTATCCATTCAAAGCAAAAATTTATAAGACAAAAAGTAGTTGAGCTTTTAGCTCAACATAAAATTAAAATAGAAATTTAAGGTAAAAATGCATAAAAATACAAATCATGGCTATAGCGGACTTTTAATTGTAATTGAAGGAACTGATGGTTCCGGAAAATCTACACAAGTTAATATGTTATCTCAATATATTAAGGATAAGTGTTTTGGTTGCGCTGTTTCTCAATGGAAAACTTCTCGTTTGATATCCGGTGTAATTAATGAAGCAAAAGAAAGAAATATGCTTAATACTACAACATTTTCTCTTTTATATGCAGCAGATTATACAGATAGATTAGAAAATGAGATAATTCCCGCACTTAAAGCCGGTTTTGTCGTTTTAATGGATAGATATATTTATACTGCCTATGTGCGTGATTCAGTTAGAGGGCATGATATTAATTGGGTTAAAAATTTATATAGTTTTGCACCAAAGCCCGATTTGGTTTTTTATTTGAATGTGCCTGTCGGTGATTTGATTAAAAGATTGATTGCAAAAAACGGTGTACTTGATTATTTTGAATCAGGACGAGATATTGGGCTTTCTATGGATATTTATAATAGTTTTGAAATATATCAAAAAAGATGTTTGGATGAATATAAAAAATTATCTAAAGAGTATAAATTTATTGAGCTTGATGGAACAAAAGAACCTAATGAAATCCATGAAATTATAAAAGCTAAAGTCCAAGAATTGTTGGATTCAGGCGCTATTGAATAGGGTTTAGAGTATTATTTATTGCCGTTGGCAATATAAAAATTTGCGCTACTGCGCGATTTCTAACATGCGACAATCCCTTAAAAGGAAGGACTCCAAAACGTATGCAAGGAGTAGGCGAAGAATGAGCCATACTCTTTGTTGTGTTTTGCTTTTGCAAAACACTTATTTTGGAGGGGCTCTACCTGCTGTCGGTCGAAGACCGACGTATAAAAAAGGTATAAAAATTTGCGCTACTGCGCGATTTCTAACATGCGACAATCCCTTAAAAGGAAGGACTCCAAAACGTATGCAAGGAGTAGGCGAAGAATGAGCCCTACTCTTTGTTGTGTTTTGCTATTGCAAAACACTTATTTTGGAGGAGCTCTACCTGCTGTCGGTCGAAGACCGACGTATAAAAAAGGTATAAAAATTTGCGTCTGGCGCGATTCGAACGCGCGACCTATCCCTTAAAAGGGGAGTGCTCTACCTGCTGAGCTACAGACGCAAACTTTATACTTTATTCAATTTTCATTGTCTTATCTCAGCAGGTAGAGCATGTGCTATT
>CALUZF010000174.1 GCA_944325165.1 Candidatus Gastranaerophilales bacterium | reverse complement strand
AATGACCAAAACTTTGTGAGATGTATAATATGATTGTTTGGCCATATATTTGGCATAATCAAAAACATCTTCTTCATTAATGTTTGAAAGGTATATGTCATATTTCTTCGGAGCTTCTAGTGTGGCCGTATAACAGCCTGATAAAAACAGTCCTAATATAAAAGTCGCAAGTATTTTCAAAAGATCCTCCGTACATAAACCACCGTCTATTTGTCATACTTCATCACATAAAAGAATTTTATCTATTTTTGTGATTCTGTGTAGATTATACTCAATAAAAACCAATGATTGCAAGTCTTTTTAGGATATTATCCCACATTTCTATCAAATAGACGGTGATATTTGTATAGTTGTTTGTCATCAGGAGTCGGAAAATCCCATACTTGACCGCGCCGACACAAAATGATACCTCTTTTTCTAGCTTGAGCTGTATCATAGTGACTGGCATCAAGAATTTTAGCATGAACGTGAAAGCTATATTGTTCAAGCTCATCAGTAATATGCTGAAGTATCGTTTTTCCGCCAAGCCTATCGGTTATAACTGCATCTTGCTTATTGCTGATAAAGTAAGGCGCATTTTCCCACATTATCCAATCGACAATACCACCAAGCTCAATGATTTTTTTAATCAGCTTCAGCGCATCTAAAAAGAGCCAAGTTAAATCATCGCCTAGGATTTTTTTAGTCTGCTCTAATGTTCCTGAATTCTTTAATACATAAAGTGCTAAAATATCATTTATATTTAGGCTTGAAGAATTAACTTCGTTATCTAAACAAAAATCAAAAATCCTTAAATAGTCTTCAATTTGGCAAATTTTGACTGATAACAAAAAATCACTATTCTCATTGTAAACAAAATTTAAATTTGCTTGAGGATAATCACTATTGGAACAAATTTTACTAATGTCGTTAAAATACTGTAAGGCTTTTTTTACTTGATCCAAAATCATGCTCAATTATTTGACAATATACAAAAGTTTCCATCTTTATTATCCCTATTCATTGAATATATAATTAGTATACCATAGATTAAGCATATATGCAACTATATATTAAATTAAGAGAACCTAAGAAAATATTAACCTATCGAAAAAATAAGGAAAGTTATAAAAAGTAGTCCGAAGATGCTTCATATTTAAGCCGGTAACAACATAAATTTTCGGACTCGGTTAAGTTGTTGATTTATAAAGAAAAAAACCGCCAAAAATGACGGTTTGCGAACTATGGCTGGGGTGGCTGGATGCGTCAATGCCAACCCATAAAACCTTGTTTTGCGTAAAATCAATAACTTATCTAAATATCGTCTGGGGTGTAAACCTCAAAGTTATTAGCAGTTTTCATTAGCACTGCTAATAAAATATATTAGCACAATTTTGCTGTCAATCAGAGAAATCAAGGCTTATGAGAAAATTGACGATAAGGAAACATATGTATTCGCATTTTATATATAACTAGTCGCAAAAACGTTGCGACCACATCAGCCGATGCAAAAAAACAATATCATAATAGTTTCAAAATTTTTAAATAATAGTTGCATTTTTGCAACAATCATGCAACAATTAAAACTGGAAATAAAACGTTTAAGGTATTTGCAATGTTGAATAAGCGTCAGGAAATAATTTTTAATTATATCAAACAATTGGGTTCTGTCAGTCGTGAACAGATACAAGAAGCTGTGTCGCAAGTATTTAACAAAAGTTCAAAAGCTACAATTTTGCGTGACTTGGATGCATTAATGGCGGAAGGACTTATTGTTAAAAGCGGAACGACAAGGGCAGCCATTTATGATGTATCGGTTCAAAGCAAGCTGCTTGATAATATTGATGTTGAGGCCTATTTTGCTGATGATGAACGTAAACTTGCAAGTAATCGGTTCAATTTTGAAATTATGAATCACTTGTCAAATTTGTTAACACCAAAAGAAAAACAGGAATATGGGGCTTTGAATGAACAATATCTGACAAACAAGGCCAAAATGTCACCGACGATTCTGCATAAGGAATTTGAGCGTTTGACAATTGAGCTGGCCTGGAAGTCATCAAAAATCGAAGGAAATACCTATACGTTGCTTGATACGGAACGTTTATTGAAAGAGCACGTGTCGGCACAAGGCAAAACTAAAGAAGAAACGCAAATGGTAATCAACCATAAAACAGCGCTTGATTATATTATGGAGAATACTCAACAATATAAAGAACTAACGGTGCGCAAAATTGAGGAATTGCATCGCTTGTTGGTACAGGATTTGGGGGTATCTTACGGTATCAGACAAAACTTGGTCGGTATTATTGGAACCGATTATAAACCGCTGGATAATGCTTTTCAGATAAAAGAAGCGTTAGAACAGTTAGTTGAATTAGTCAATAATACCGAAAATCCGCTGGAAAAAGCATTGATTACTGTTTTGATGATTTCATATATCCAACCGTTTGAGGATGGTAATAAGCGTACGTCACGTATTTTGGGCAATGCATTATTGCTGGCGCATGATTACTGTCCGTTATCGTATAAGAGTGTTGACGAAGTGGAATATAAAAAAGGGATTATTTTATTTTACGAACAAAACAACGCATCATATTTCAAAAAATTGTTTTTGGAGCAATATCGTCAAGCCGTGAAAAAATATTTTGAATAAAATATCGTTTCCCGTCGTTTTGCTGCGTTTTGAGTGTAGGGATTGATTTTTGATGATATAAACACCATACCTGCATTGGCTGACAAGGAAAACGCGCAAATCGCAATTTATATACGACGTGTCGTAAAATTAACGCGACGACATTAGCAACGCAAGAAAATGCGAAAATTTTTCGTATAACGATATAATTTTAATTG
>CALUZF010000173.1 GCA_944325165.1 Candidatus Gastranaerophilales bacterium | reverse complement strand
TATAAAGCTACAATTGAAGCTATAAAATATATGCTTCAAAATCCTAAAATTGCATATTATAAAAATGAGCAAAAAAGAGTTGAATTAGAAAAAAGTGCAGCTGAATTTTATGAGAAATTCAATGAATTGTTTAACGCTCAATATGTAGTTACCACAAATAAAAAAATTGATAATTTAATTGAATTTTTCAATAACTATAGGCTTGATGGAATTAAGAAGGATTATTCATCTTTAATTGAGCATGCTCCTAAAAATGCTTATTTAAAAATAGATGAATTGAATTGTTCGGATGCAACATTTATGCAGACAGCTTCGGGCGGGTTTTCTGCTCATAAAGAAGTTTATGATGTTGCTCTTTGGGTTGATAAAAAGAGGGGAATGTATATAATTCCATTTTTTGAAACATTTATGAAATGTTTTAGTGAAGATATAGAAAATAAATCAGATTGTATTAAAGAGTTTTTAACAAGCGATAAAATACCGCCAAGCGTTATTAAATATGCCCTTGAAAAGAATGATAATTTCTTTGAAGTAATAAATAAAACTCTAAGTGTTAATTTTTCAAATTTAGAAGAAATTTTATTTAATACAAAAGCTGTTTATGTTGATAGCGGTATATTTTCACCTGTTACTGTTTTGTTTAATTCAGAATTATTTTCAACAATTCTTCATATAGAAGAGCGCAAAGATGATAAAAAAGAAGCAGAACCTAAAAGAAATGATTTGTGTCCGTGCGGTTCTGGCTTAAAATACAAAAAATGCTGTGGAAAAAATTAAGAATTTATGCTATAAGAAATATAAATAAAAAAGGAGTTTAAAATGTCAGAAGAAACAAATCAACCAAAAGAAAAACATTGTTGCAAAACAACATTAGTGTTAGTTATTTTATCATTGCTTATTTCAATTGCTTCATTGACTACTTCAATTTTTGCTCTTGTTGGTAATTCAGCTGGCGGCGGACAAAAAGCTGTTGTAATTTCAAAACAATATGACAAAGGAAAAGGCTATGATAAAGCAAAAGAATTAGGCAAACCAATGATAGTATATTTCTATACAGATTGGTGCGGATATAGCCAAAAATTTGTTCCTTTCTTCCATAAACTAACTAAAGATAGAGAAGCTAAAAAATTATTCTCTATGGTTTATGTAAATTGTGAAAAACAAGAAAATTCAAAATTAATGGAAGAATTTAAAGTTCAAGGTTTCCCATCTGTATATGTTGTTGATGAAAAAGGAAATCATACACACTTAGATAATCAACTTTTCTTCTCTGAAGATCCTGTTGAAGCTATTAAAGAAGCTGCTGAAAAATTCATTGAAGAAAAAGAAGACTAATCAATTTTAATTTTAATTTCAAATGACCTGTTCCAAGGAAGCGAATAGGTCATTTTGTTTGGATAAAAATCCAAAAATTTATACGCTTTTTGGGCAAGCTTATTTATTTCTTCTTCTTTTTGAGCTAAAGCTTCGCTAAATTCAAGCTCGCTTTCTTTAACAGATTTTCTAATTATTGCTTGATAAATCCAATCGTCAATTAATCTTATCAATTGAAATTTTAAAAATGCGTTTTTGTCGCATGAATTATTTTTTTGAGCTAAAAATTTAACTATAGCACAGAAAATAGCACACCCTATTGTGTTTGCGCTGGTGTTATAGGCGCAATATCCTAAAAAATTAGGCGTTTTTTGTTCTAAAAGTTGTTTTATAAGATTATTATCAGCGCCGTTTGCATTATTAACATCAGCTATAAAATAAGGTTCATTTGGAAAATTAATCTTATTTGATATATTGTTAATTCTATCTCCTAAAACCAAGTCCCCTTGCTCATCTTCAAAATTATTTATAATCATTTTTAAATCATAATTTTGATTGTCATATTTAACTTTTGCAAGTTCCATCTGAGCTAAAACACAATCCTTGATTGAAATATCTTCGTATTTTGAAATTAGATTTGTTGAATTTTCTTCTAAAAATATAGGTTTAATTTTGATATTTTCATTTTCGCACAATGCTCTTGAAATTAATGATAATGGAATTTCATCCGCTCCTGTTTTAATTTTTGCAGATGTAATATTTTCTGATTTTATAATTTTTTCAAGCTCTTGAGCTTCTTTAACATTTAATCCATATTGAGCGCAATCATCTTTTGAGAAAATTAATGTATCAAAAAAGCCTTCTTTTGCCCATTTGAGATATGTTCTGTTTATTTCAAAATTTCTTTTTCTTGTTTTTAAATAGTCCTCTAAGATTTCTGATGGAATCATATTGTGAACGCAGTTGTAACTATGCTCCATTTCTGATTTATGAAGATAATATGACCAATCAAAAATTCTTTTTCCCCATTGTGACCAATATTCTTTTTCTTCTTCGTTTATGTTGTTGTTTGAAATTCTCATTATAGAAGAAAAAGCGAGGATTTTTTTTGCTTTTTTTGAGGCTGTATTTTTAAATTTTTCAATTATTTCTTTGATTTCATCCATTGTATCGTTACATCTTCTGGATGGAATTAATCCGCCATAGGCAAGGGTGTCCATTGAAACAATAAGATAATCTACATAATCTAAATTTTCAATAAATTCAAAAATTTTTTCTCTATCTGATTGTTTTACTAAATCGCCAAGATATTCAATTTTTGGCATAAAAAGCTCAATATCTTTATTTATAGCTAAAACATCTTCTATTAAATCGTAACAAATCGGACGATTGTCTATCGGTATAACTGCAATTTTCATAAAATAATTTTAAATGATTTTATTTTTATTGTAAAATTTTTTTGTTACGAGCGTTATATGTAATGTTACAGATAAAAATTAGGAAGATTAACAACAATGAAAAATAAAAAATTAAGAAATATAGCAATTATTGCTCACGT
>CALUZF010000172.1 GCA_944325165.1 Candidatus Gastranaerophilales bacterium | reverse complement strand
TTAAAACAATGTCAGTATCTTCTTCATGGATTAGACCCATTGCAACACCGCCAATCATACATTTAACAGGAACACCTGCGTCCATCAAAGCCATAGAGCTTGCACAGGTTGAGCCCATAGATGTTGAACCATTTGATTCTAAAACGTCTGATGTAACTCTTATTGCATAAGGAAATTCTTCTTTAGATGGAAGTGCAGGAACATTAGCTCTTTCTGCTAAATTTCCATGACCTACTTCACGACGTCCTGGGCCTCTTAGTGGTTTAACTTCACCAACTGAGAACCCTGGGAAAATATATTTGTGCATGTAATCTTTTGTTCTAACAGGGTCAACGCCATCTAGCTCTTGAGCCATACCTGGGCCAGCTAGAGTTGCAACTGATAAAATTTGAGTTTGACCTCTTGTAAATACAGCTGAGCCATGAACCATCGGTAAAACGCCAACTTCGCACCAGATAGGACGAACTTCAAAAGTTTTACGACCGTCAGCACGAACGCCTTCATTTTTAATCATTGCTCTCATGATTTTCTTTTCAAGAGCTTTAAATTCTTCAGCAACAAAATCAATGCCTGTTTCTTCAATCATTTTAGCGATAGGATGTTCTTCGCCTAAAGCTTCGATTTTTTCTTTAACAACTTCTTTGATTTTGTCTAATTTTTCGCTTCTTTGATCTCTATCTGTTGTATGGTATGCATCAACTACGGCGTCATAAGCTGTTTCTTTAATGATTGCAGCTAATTCTGATGTATCGTAAGGGTTAACAAATTCTTGTCTTTCAACTCCACATTCTTTAGCAAAAGCTAATTGAGCTTCGCATTGTTTTCTAATTTCAACTTGAGCGAATTCAACTGCTGCCATAATATCGTCCTCAGTTACAAAATTGCAACCTGCTTCAACCATGATAACTGAATCATGGGTACCTGCAATAACGATATTCATATCTGATTTTTCATCTTGTGAATGAGTTGGGTTTGCGATAAATTGACCATCTATTCTTCCTACTCTAACAGCGCCGACAGGGCCTTCAAAAGGAGCACCTGATAGCATTAGAGCAGTTGAAGCACCGATAATAGATAAAATATCGGGTTGTTCTTCTTGATCATAAGCAAATAATTGTGAAACGATTTGAACATCATTTCTATATCCCTTTGGCCATAGAGGTCTTATGGGTCTATCTATTAATCTTGAAATTAATATTGCTTTTTCAGAGCTTCTTCCTTCTGTTCTTGTATATCCTCCAGGGATTTTGCCTATTGCAGACATTCTTTCTTCATAATCGATTAATAACGGGAAGAAATCTATCCCTACACGAGGCTCTTTGCTAACTGTTGCATGTACAAATAGCATTGTATTTCCGCATCTTACAGTTACAGAGCTTGTTGCTTGTTTAGCATATTTTCCTGTTTCAACTTCTACGGTTTTCCCACCAACCGTAAGTACCATTTTTTTGGTTTCTGGTTTGTTTGACATCTTTTTCTTCTTTCTTTTTTTATAACAATAATTTATATGTCGATTTTATAATAAATTTTATTCTTAATCAACAAAATATAATCAGATAAAAAATGTATTAAAATTTTATATATATGCTTTATAATTAACTTATGAAAAAACCGATTTTAATTGAATTTATAATCTGGACAATAATTTTAACAATAATTTTTAATGTTTGTATTTTTACTTATTCTAAAATTTTTGTTGAACCAAATATATATACAATTCAATTTAGAGATATTGACGGTATTACAAAAGGCTCTCCTGTTAGATTTATGGGGATTAATGTCGGTTATGTTCGAAAATTGAAGCCAAAAGACAAATATGTTGATGTTCAAATTATAATTACTCAAAAAGATATGAAAATTCCAAACGGCACTGCAGCCAGAGTTGAATTTTACGGTCTTGGCGGTTCAAAATCTATTGAATTAATGCCACCTGATGGCAGTTGCAATGTTGGAATTTTGACAGGTGATACAATAAGACTCTATGATGTTGTGTATGAAGCGATTGGCGTAGTTGAAGTTGTTGAAATAATTGAAAGATACGTTGAAAGCATTAATGAAAAGACTGTTCAAAAATTTCTATATGAGATGAAATCTCTAAGAGATGATAAGCTAAAATCTGCTGATGATGATATGAAAAATTTTAAAGGAAATATTTCTGAAAAATTTAACGATATTAAAACAAAGCAAGATGTAGTAATTGATAAAATTAAAGGTGTTAATAATAATGTAGAAAAACTTAACCAATTTATAAATAAATAATTTTATGTTAAGATTTTCTTGAAGGGAAGAATGAAATAAATGCCAAAAGAGCCTAAAGTAAAAGAAATAGAAGTAGTAATAGATGTTGAAACAACAGGTCTTGATTATACAAGAGAAAGAATAATTGAATTTGCAGGCGTTAAGCTTGTAAATGGTAAAGTTAAAGAAAAATTTGAAACTTTAATTAATGCAAAACAACACATCAGAAAATCTTCTCAAGCAATCCATGGAATTTCTGAAGATGATTTAGTTGATGCACCTTTGGAAGAAGAAATTTATCCTAAAATTTTTGAATTTATTGGAGATGCTCCTGTTGTTGCGCATAATGCGATATTTGATTATTCTTTTTTGAATAGAACATCTAAAAGACTTTATAATAAACCGTTTGAAAATAATTATGTTGATACTCAAATGATGTTTAAAGAGGTTTATCCTCAATATGAATCTTGTGGTTTGGATACTATGGCAAGTGTTTTTGGAACTTCAAATAAAAAACGTCATAGAGCTATGGGCGATGCTATGGTATTAGCTAAGTGTTATCCAAAATTAAAGGCTTTATATTATCAAAAATATAATTGGCAATTATCTCAAATTGAGCATGTGGAATATTTGTT
>CALUZF010000171.1 GCA_944325165.1 Candidatus Gastranaerophilales bacterium | reverse complement strand
AGTATAGTTTTGTATATAAGAATCTAACTGGTGATGGCAATACAAGTGGGTTAAACAAAAGTTTAACCCCTTTTTTTGTATTAAAAAAGCGCTCTTTAAGAGCGCCTATTTTATTAATTAATTTTATTATGTTCCTTGTGACCAAGTGTTTAAGTATCTTTTTTGTTCTTCTGTTAAAGTATCAATTTGAATACCCATAGATTCAAGTTTTATTCTTGCAATTTCTTCATCTACGCTTCTTGGTAGTGTGTACATCTTGTTTTCTAATTTATGATTATTTTTAACAATAAATTCCATACCAAGTGCTTGGTTTGCAAAGCTCATATCCATAACTGAAGCTGGATGACCTTCTGCACATACTAAATTAACCAATCTTCCTTGTGCTAAAACGTATATTGATTTGCCGTTTTCTAATACCCATTCATCAAGGTTTGGACGAATATTTCTAAATTCTTTTGTGTATTTTTTTAAATTCTTTACATCTACTTCTACATCAAAATGACCTGCATTTGCAACAAATGCACCGGATTTCATTTTTAAAATATTTTCTGCAGAAATAACATTTATATCACCTGTAATTGATAGGAAAATATCGCCTAGAGGTGCTGCTTGAGCTATAGGCATAACTCTAAAGCCGTCCATAACGGCTTCAAGAGCCTTAAGGGGATCAACCTCTGTAACTATAACATTAGCACCCATCCCTCTTGCTTTTGCCGCAGCTCCTCTTGAGCACCAGCCATAACCGCATACAACAAATGTTTTTCCCGCAAGCAAGATATTTGTTGCTCTTATAATGCCATCTAGTGCGCTTTGACCTGTGCCATATCTGTTATCAAACAGATGTTTAGTCAAGGAATTATTAACTCCGAGAGCCGGAAATTCAAGTTTACCTTCGTTTTGCATAGCTTTTAGTCTGATAATTCCTGTTGTAGTTTCTTCGCAAGAACCAATGATGTTATCTAAAAGTTCTCTTCTTTGACTGTGAACAGTTGCAACTAAATCACATCCATCGTCAATAATTAAATTTGGTTTATGATCAAGTGCCATTTTTATGTGTCTGTGATATGTTTCAGAATCTTCTCCTGCTATTGCATAAACAGGTATATCATAATATTTTACCAATGCCGCTGCTACATCATCTTGTGTGGATAATGGATTAGAAGCAGCTAAAACTGTATCGGCTCCGCCTTCTTTAAGAGCTATACATAATGCTGCTGTTTCTTTTGTAACATGAACTGAAGCGGTAAGTCTAAGACCTTTGAAGGGTTGCTCTTTTCTAAATCTTTCTTTGATTGAATTTAAAACGGGCATATCTTTTTGCGCCCATTCAATATTCTTTTTGCCTTGTTCTGCTAAGGCAATATCTTTTATTTCATAATTTAATACAGCTTGCATAATTAACTCCTTATTGATAATTATGATTTTAGCATAAAAACTTCTAAATCAAATGCATTTTAAACACTTGTAACAATGTTTTTTTTGATATAAAATGGGCGTGATTAAGTTTGACTGAAAAAAGGAGTAAGTTTATGTCAACACTAGAGTATTTTACTAATTCAGAGGAATTAAAAAATTTAATGAGTGCGGCTCGTGCTACAATTACCGCACCTTTCTTCGGCAACAATGTTGAAGAAGTTAAGACAGTGTCTGAAGCATACAAATTAGCAAAAGATTCTTCGGGTACAATTGAATTAACAGGCATGCCTGTTTATCAACCTGAAAAACTAGGTTTACCATCAGGTGCAAATCAATTATTATTCAATGATGGTACTGTTGTTGGCCGTTGCGCTGCAGCAAGAAAAATCGTTGGTGAACCAAATTGTGATTTAGCTTATTTGTTACCAATTATTCGTGAAGCTATTTACGGTACACGTGATAAATTAATGTATAAAACCGAAGTTGTAGTTGGTCTTGATAAAGACTTTATGATTAAAGCTCATTTAATGATTCCAGCTGGTTTTGAAAATATTATGTATTCTTGGATGTTAAATTTCCAATACATTAACGAAGAATATGCTAAAATGTATGGCGAATCTCGTTTAATTAACGAAGGAGATATTTATGTATTCTCTGATCCTGATTGGTCACATCCTGACTTCCCATACGGTTTAACATTCTTTGATCCAAAACACAATTGTGCTTGTATCTTAGGTATGAGATATTTTGGCGAACACAAAAAAGGTACTTTGACACTTGCTTGGGGTGCTGCTGCTAGAAATGGCTACGCTTCTTGCCATGGCGGTATGAAAAGATATAACCTTGATAACCGTTCATTCCAAGTAGCTGTATTTGGTCTATCTGGTTCTGGTAAATCAACAATTACACATGCTAAACATGGTGGAAAATACGATATTACAGTTCTACATGATGACGCATTTGTAATTAATGTTCATGATAAATATACAATTGCACTAGAACCTGCATATTTTGATAAAACAGCAGATTATCCTATCGGATGTGATGATAATAAATATATCTTAACTCAACAAAATAACGGCGCTATTCAATTAGCAGACGGTAAAGTTGTTTCAGTTACAGAAGATATTAGAAATGGTAACGGACGTGCTGTTAAATCTAAATTATGGTCACCAAACAGAGTTGATAGAATCGATCAACCAATCAATGCTATTTTCTGGTTAATGAAAGATCCTACAATTCCTCCTGTATTAAAATTATCAGGTGCTTCATTAGGTTCTGCTATGGGTGCTACTTTAGCTACAAAACGTTCTTCAGCTGAAAGACTTGCTAAAGGTGTTGATCCAAACGCATTAGTTGTTGAGCCTTATGCAAACCCATTCAGAGTATATCCTCTTGCAGTGGATTGTGAAAGATTTAAACAATTAATCGCTGATGGCGTTGATTGCTATATCTTAAATACAGGCGAATTTATGGGTACTAAA
>CALUZF010000170.1 GCA_944325165.1 Candidatus Gastranaerophilales bacterium | reverse complement strand
AATTTATCACAAAAGTATTAGCCAATAAAGACATTATTATCATTTTTATCATTATATAAAATTATTGAATGCGAATAGTGTATTTAATGATTATCATTTTAATTATAAATATAAGTTTTTGTTGTGGTAAAGAAACTCTTTTTGATTCACCAATTGAAATGGCACATAAAAAAGATTGTAGTGTAGATAAATTTTGTAAGCAATTTGTTGATGATGTTGATATTGAAAAATTTATAAAAGGACAGATGGATTATGAATATGTTGTTGTTAGTTTAGATGAGTGTTTAGATGTTGCAATGAAAAATAATTTTAATGTTCAGATAAGCGATAAAGAATATTTTAGCTATAAATATGAATATCAAAATGCTCTTGCTAAATTTTTGCCAACATTATCTACAACATCTTATATATCTGGATATCAAGGACAATTTTTGGTTGATAATATTTTAAGCGATAGTTTTAATGAAACCGCAGTATCGTTTAATTTAACAGTTAGGCACGATTTAACTCAAGGCGGAAAAACTATCTTTGAAGCAAGGGCGGCTAAGTATTTTGCAAAATCAAAAAAGCATGATTTAAATTTTACAAGAACTGAAGTTTTATATTTAACTACACGTTATTATTTTGAAATGCTTCTAGCAAAAATTAATATTGAAATTTTTCTGAGAAATTTAATCGAAAGAAATGCACAGCTTGCATTAACAAAAAATCTTGAAAGCTCAGGTTTTGGTACACAATTTGACGTCATCAGAGCGCAAAATTTATCTGCTTATGCAAGAGTTGAATTATTAAATGCGCTAAATCAATTTCGCTTAAGCCAAACAAGGCTTGCGAACGTCATGGGAATTGATGTTCAAACTCCTTTAATGCCTTTTGAAAATGAAATAAATCCTATGAATTTAGTCGATAGTGATGCTGATACAAAAGATTTATTTAAAATTGCTGTTGAAAATCGTGAAGATTTAAAGGCGTATAAAGATTTAATATCTTATCAAAAGCAAATAAAAAATTCTTATTATACTGATTTTATGCCAAAACCGCTTGTGGATTATCAATATCAATTTCAAGGTACACTATCAACAACTGTAAGACCGAATTATAATATTACACTTGCAATGATTTGGAGATTTGGGGATTATCTTGGTGCTGGAACTGCAACAAAAATAAAAATTCAGAAGGAAAAAATTAAAAAAACAGCCCTAGAGCTGGAAAATAAATTGAGAGAAATTGAACAATTAATAGTTGATGCTAAATCAACTTCGGCATTTTCTCAAAAAGAAATGCTTATAAATAAATCAAGACTTGATTATTCAAGGCAAAGTATAAAATTAGCATTGTTAAGATTTGATAATGGTAAAGGAATTTTGCTTGATGTTATTCAAGCGCAAAGTGAAGCAACGCAAGCTAGAGTTCAATATGCGGCATCAATTATAAGGTACAATATTGCTCAAATACAATTACTGTACAATATTGGAACAATTGATTCAAAAAAAATTATAGATAATTACAATCCATAAAAAATCAATCTTTAAGTTAACTTGATAAAAATTGTATTTTTAATTATACTTTTAGAAGTTAATTGAATTAAGGAGATAATTAATGAAAGTTACTATTGAAGATGGTTGCATCGGTTGCGGAGCTTGCGAATCATTTTGCTCTGATGTATTTAAAGTAGAAGATGTATGCACAGTTGATGAATCTAAAATTGCAGGTAACGAAGATTGCGTTAAAGACGCAGCTGACGCTTGTCCTGTTAGTGTTATCAACGTTCAAGAATAATTTTAAAATTTAATTTAAATTATAAAGCGCACAATGTGCGCTTTTTTATATTTTATTTTCATCTTTGCGCAAGGTATTTACAAGTTTAACGCCTAATGAAGCAAATGAACCTACAATCCAGCCTGTTATCATGGCTTTTACGCCTGCAATATTTTTTAGTCCGCCTATAAATGAGAATATCATTGTAGATGAAAGAGGTATACCTAAATCAAGCATTATTGATTGTTTTTCTTTTTTGTCATCTGTCATTGCAACACTAGTGCCAAGCATGCCTAAGGTTGATAACATACCTAATATATCTACTGTAGCATTACCCATTTTTAAATCTCTTTGTTTTTCAATAATTTCTTTTAGACCTTTATCTAACAATTTATTAGTTTGTGCATAATCTTTTGCTAGTGATTCTGCAAGTAATTTTTTATAAATTTCATTTATTTCGGCAGTATCTTTAATTCCATTTAGCTTTTCAAGGTTTTTTGCCATGGTAATTGCTTTTTGATATGTTTCAGAATCCAAAGCTACGTCTTGTCCGATAAATTTAGAGCTGTTATTTTGAATTATATTATATATTTTATCGCTTAATTCTTTTAGAGCTTTTTCTCTGATTGCTTCATCGCTGCTATATAAATCTTTTGATAGAGTTATACCATCAGGCAATAGCGAAGATGAAATACCGTTTGCTTTTTTATAAACGTCTTTAATATTGTCATTTGCAATAATGCTTTTTGTTGATTTATCCCAATAAGTTTTAAAGCCTCTTTTGATTCTATCTAAAATGTTTTTATCTTGAGGATCTTTTTTAAATCCTTCAAGAAGTGTTTTCCAGACTTTATTATCTTTTGGGCTAACCTTAGATTGAATTTCTTCGCTTAATTCTTTACATACTTTAGTATATTCTGGAAGGTCTTCTTGCAATCCAAGCGCATCTTTAAAATATCTTATTTTTGTAGCATGTTTATCAAAATTCTTTGCATTTTCCATAACGGATAATTTTTCATATCCGCCTGCTATTACTTCATCAATTTTTCTTATGTGTAATTTATCAAATAATGTCATACATAAATCATTTTTTAGAGCATCAAGATTTACCATGAAATTTACAAATTTATTTGCTGCATTTTTAACACGAGTTCCTTGTTTTGTATTAAGTATGTTTTCTGTTATTTTTTGAATGTTAGCTTTATTTTTGAAAATTTGAACAGCGCCTG
>CALUZF010000169.1 GCA_944325165.1 Candidatus Gastranaerophilales bacterium | reverse complement strand
ATACACAATCCGACGCCCGATAAGGTAGGAACAATGTGGAATGATACCGGAGCTATGGAAGTTAATGATTTTGGAGCCAGAACCAAAACAATATATGATAATAAACCTTGGGAGAAATAAATGACAAGAAGTTTGATAATAAGTAAACGAACACTATTATATTTGTTGTGGTATTTATTTGTGTTGGCCATAGCCTCATTTATTTTTGACATCATTTGGGGAAATAATTCTCAGGGAGATAGTTGTGATATTCTTCTATGGAAGTATGGCGAGTTATATCAGGCATTGGATGGAAAGCCATGCGTTTTTACAAATGAATTTTATTTTGCCGCTTATATATCTTATCTGATATTATATCTTTTATTTGATTATGTCAGATGTAAAATAGTAGGCATGTCTCCTTCATTGTTGTGGCGAATAAGTGAAATTGGCGTAGTATTCATCATCTATTGGCTAAGTATTGTATACAAATGGTCTGATTTTGTAATGGTTTATACATCTTTGTTGGGCAGTTTACAATTTCTGTGGCCTTTTTTTGTCGTGGCAATTGTTGTAAAATATATAAAACCTAATGTAGTCTTATGTTTACTTGGACTCATTATCTTAACATTCATAAGCTTATTTTTCTTTTTTTAGCCATAGCACACAAAAGCTAGCTTTTACATTTTATAGCGGATAGACAAGGCTTTTTAAAATAATTTATGATGTCCATTGTAATTTTAACTTTTTATCAGATAAGGAGAAATAACATGGACTTTTACAGCAAATATAAATCACCGCTTGGTTATCAAACCGGTGAAAATCAGATTGATAGCTATGGTGTTGACCACAGCGGGTTCACATTGCGTGATGAGATAGCCTATCAAATGGCTCGTCAACAAAGAGAAAACCAAATTATTAAGAACTATAATAACCAAGGCATAACCCAAGATTATCCGCAATCAGGCAATAACTTTTGGGGCAACTCGCCTGACAACAACTTTGGCTTCGGCAATTCGCAAATATCCTCAAATATTGAGAATATGCGGAACCAAAATGTAAGCCTTAAAAATGCTGGGGCAGATTTAGTGGATAATGCAGTCGAGGATGTGCCTTCATCTATCAAGCTGCAACTTGGTTTAAAATTGGGACAGACTATAGATGATATATATAACGTATACAAGAAAGAAGGAGCTTACGGTATAGCAAAAAAATACGGAACGCCATCTGTTCAACAGGCCGGTCAATTAGCTCAAGATTTGCATAATATTCCGATTTCTGATGTAAACAAACATAATGCAGTTAGTTGTGTGGGAGCCAGCGGAGGTTTAACATCTTTAGCAGAAACCATCGTCGGTGGTGCAGGAAAAGAACTTATTGATTTTTATAAAAAAACAACTAATCCAGATTTAAGAAAGCAATATGGCGGTATGAGCGGTATATTGCAGGATAATTGGAAGGACTTCAAAAATGATGTTCAATCTGCTTGGAGAGGTTATCAAGCTGGCAACACTCAGGTATGTCGTGATTATTTACCTAGTAACTATAAGCATTTAATTCCTTAAAAATAATGAATAGCCGATTGACAAATCGGCTATTCTTAATTTATTATTTTATAAAAATTAACTATAGGTGATATAATGACAACTAAAAAGAAAACGTTTATTACTTTAGGATTACTTTTATCAACGTTAATATTTCCATGGTCATTTGCATTTTTTATCATGATTATTCCACCGATTTATGTTGGGTTTATTGTTCCTTTTTTAATTTGGAAATTTGTTTTTAACGGCAATTTGCAAGATATTGCCAATTACTCGCTAATCTGGAAAATTCCGCTTATTGTTATTTTTAATTTGGTTTTAACTCTGGGTGAAATTTTAACTTTAGTTGTTTTAGCGTACTTACCCAAAAATGTTTTGTTGTCTATTTTGGTAATTGCCTTGCTTATATTGATATTAAGAATAATTGCTTATACTGCTATGATTTGGGTATGGCAGCCCCAAATTTTTAGGCCTTTTCCGAAGATCAAATGGGGCATTATTACTGTCATATTTATAACAATGATATCTACAGGTCGTTTGGTATATCTTATGAGTATTGCTCCTGAAAGTTCTGATTATGATAGTTATCAACTGGCTTGCTTAGAGGATAGAAATTGTGTTATTCCTTTTGCTATTCAACAAGAAATAGACACATCAATGAACACTTTAAAAGAATTTTGGCACACACATTCCTTATGGTAATATTCTCAATACTTATAATTACTCTCAGTAATTATTAATGATTATGGCAAAAAAGCTCAAGAATATTACTTAAATCAATCGTGGAAAAATTAAACGATAAAGGATCTAACCAATGAAAATAGCCAAATATCTTTTTTTAGAATTGTTATTTATTATCCTCGTTATCAATAGTTACTGGTTTTTTGCTGATATGGGGAGAGATAATTCGGTATGTGTTGATGTTGGCAACTATTTAGAATTCGGATGGAGTAGCTATTTTCATTGGTTTAGGTCGGACGAAAATTTAGCTTGTCGTTTTACTTCTTTTGATACATGGGCTTTTTTTATCCCGCTCATTATTTTTTATACAGGGCTTAAAGGTTACGGAAGTAAAAGATGGCATAAGTCTGTAACATGGCAGATTATTATACCTGAAATTTGTATATATCTTTTTGTGTATCTTGCTTTTCTTTTTAACCAATCCGGTTTTATTATGACAACAGGTAGTTTCTTAAACGCCACTTTAGGTGCAATCATGTTTGGACTACCTTTAATTGTTTATGCCTTTTTTATCGCATTAGCCAATAGTCGATATATAACTCCTTAAAACCCCGAAGGCTTCCTTTATGGGAGCCTTCTTTGTATCGGCAATGACATCTAAAAGAACGGTTGATGTTTAAATTATCCACAACTTAAGATTTATTTTTTAAGAACATATTGACTAACCCGTCGGGTGGGTATACAAATATCGGTATGGTACATTAGTGTATCATGAGGCGACCTAAGAGAAT
>CALUZF010000168.1 GCA_944325165.1 Candidatus Gastranaerophilales bacterium | reverse complement strand
TTTGTATTTTTTGAATACTTTTTCTCATCTACCCTAATTCTATTTATCCAAATTAATATAATACTTTAAAATTATTTCTTGCTAACTCTTTTATACCAATAATAAATTGCCTTTGCAACTTTGTCACAGTTGTGGCGTACAAATCCTTCTTTATTATCCTCTAAAAGGTTTCTTTCCACCACTTCAACATTTAATTTTCTAAGCTCTGTAATATCTATATCAACAGGCAAAGACCCTGCTTGTTCATATTTTTCGGCTAAATTTGCAGGCATGTAGTTATTAACTAAAACTGCATCAAAGAAATTTTTATTAGAATCATCAATGTCATTTATTCTTACATGATCAAAAATTGTTTTAACATGGTCTGAAACAGAATAGTTATCGGTTTCGCCGACTTGAGTCATGGCGTTGCATACATATATTTTCTTTGCTTTAGCACTCCATATTGCACGAGTTATATCTTTAACTAAAAAGTTTGAAATAACTGATGTATAAAGACTTCCTGGGCCCATTATAATTAAATCGGCGTCATTTATAGCTTCAATTGCTTCTGGAATTGGCTTGCAATCTGCAGGTTCACAGCATAATTGCATGATTTTTTTGCCTGCTTCAGGAATATTACTTTCTCCTCTAACAATTGAATCATCTTCCATTTTTGCGTATAGCTTCATATCGTCGCAAGTTGCAGGTAAAACTCGTCCTCTAATTAAAAGAACTTTAGATGATTCTTTAATAGCTGACACCATATCCCCGCAAATAGCAGTCATAGCTGTGATAAATAAGTTTCCAAAGCTATGTCCTTCAAGTCCTTCGCCTGTTTTAAAACGATATTGGAATAATTTTGTTACAATATCATCATCATCAGCTAAAGCTGCGATACAGTTTCTTATATCCCCTGGGGGCAAAACGCCCATTTGCTCTCTTAATCTTCCAGATGAACCGCCGTCATCTCCAACTGTTACGATTGCGGTAATATTATTTGTAATTTTTTTGATACCGCGAAGAAGCATTGATAAGCCCGTACCGCCACCAATAGCAACTATTTTAGGTCCATGGTCAAGTTTTCTTTTTCTATATAATACTTCACCCATTGATTGTTTAATTCTTTGTGAATTTTCATCATCAGCGCCCATCATAGTGAAATTGGTTTTTTTCCAAGCTTGTAAGAAGGCAACGCCGCCCAAAACTATACAAACTATCCCAACAGGCTCGGGTGGCACTATATGGAATAATTCTTTTGCAAATTTAACAATATAATCTAATGGTTCTAACTTAAATAAAAAAGTTAAACCGATGAAAGCTAAAACTGATCCCATAATGCTAAGAGCAAACCAACGCTTAACTTTTAGACCGGGGACAAGCCAAATAGCATCTTTTGGCATTTTTACTTTTTTATCAAAAATTTTCATTATATCGCCTTTATTATATTTGATTTTGAACTCTGTTGTAGTTTATTGGAGTGGGTTTTATGATGTCATAAGCCCTTTTGATATCATCCAATGTTTTAAAATGAATTGTATCGGGTTTAATTTCAAGCTCTCTGATTTCTCTTATTGAGCTATTTTCGCCGAATTCTACTTCATAAGCTGATTTTAATCCGTTTTGTTGAACAAATTCCTTTGCGCTTGGAGTTTGAACAATTAAATTTAACCATGGATTAACTTTTTTAATCGCTTCAACTACAACCAATAATGCCTCTTGTGAGTTGTTAATATAATCTTTAAGAGCTCCATGACATCTTATGTGTTCAACTTCTAAATCAAAAGTTTTTGCATAAGCAACAATAGCTCCGATTTGATAGATTACAAGAGCCTCTAATTCTTCTTTTTCAAGATTAATTTGCCTTTTGCCAAAGCCTTGAATGTCACAATAACCTATATGAGCCCCTATTGCAACATTGTTTTCGCTTGCAAATAACAGAGCTTTTCTGATACTCATAGGATCGCCCGCATGAAAACCTGCTGAGATATTAATAGAGCTTGCATATTTTGCAATATCTAATTCAACATCATTTTTATATACTCCGTAGCTTTGAGCCACATCACAATTAAAATCAAACAATTTAATACTCTCCGATAATTTGAGGACATTTATATTTTAGCTAAATTATACAATGAAATATATAAAATAGATAGTTAATTGTTAAATCTTATTACATCAGGGTTTAGTGCGAGCCATCTGTAATTATCTCCTTCAATTTCAGGCATTTCCATAATAAATATGCCTCCCATCTTACCTCTTTTTGAAATTAAATGACCGCTATGAAATAAGTCACTTAAAGCTCTTCTTATAGTGTTTGGGCTGACATTTAAAATTATTGCTAATTCTCTAATTGGTGCAATTTTATCGCCTAATTCATAATTTTCTATAATATATTTTTTCAAATGAGTTAAGGCTTTTTGCCAAGAATAAGCATAATTTTGATTGGAGTTTATTTTTCTTCTTTCTGAACTGATAAAATCGGTTTTTGCATTTGCACTATTGCCTAAATATATTGTTCCGTATTTTCCTCTACGAGATAGGATTATTTTCTTTGCGTTTAAAACTTTCATAGCGTCATTTATTGTTTTGATGCTCACATCAAACATTCTTGAAAAAGAAGAATTAGGTAAAATTTTTTCTCCTGTTTTATATGTTTTTTCGATGTATTTTTGGATTTTATCAACAAGTTGATGAGTTAGAGTAAAATTTTCATCAACAATTCCGTTATGAATTTCTTCATCTGTTAATTTAAATTCTTTTTTATAAATCCAATTATATTTATTACCTTTAATATGGATTTTTTCTAAATAGCCTTTTTGAGCAAGATTTATCAATGTAAATCTTATTGTATTTTGAGAAATATCTGTTCTAAGCGCAAGTTCTGAAATAGATGGAATAATTGAATTTATTTCAATGCCATCATCTATAACTATTTTTTTAATTTTGCATTCGGTAATTGTGCTGTGGCATAATTCATCTTGAGTTTTAACTTCCTTAGAGTAAAAATCGGCAATGCAAGTTCCTAGCGATTGTTTTGAGACAAAATAACCTAAATCTTTAACTTGTCTTATTGAATTTTGAATTGTAGCTGATGAAACATCTAAAAATTTAGCAAGTTCTTCCTTTGTGGGAATAAAATCGCCAATGTCTGC
>CALUZF010000167.1 GCA_944325165.1 Candidatus Gastranaerophilales bacterium | reverse complement strand
GATGAAACTTGGATAGTTACACCAAGCTTATTTAAAACAAAATGTAAAATATCTCCCTATAAAGGTATGAAATTAAAAGGAATAGTAATAAATGATTAATGAAGAAATTAAAAAAAGATTAGTCTTAGCGCTTGATGTTGAAGAGCTTGATGAAGCAAAAAAATTAGTGGATGAGCTATCGCCTTACATAGGAACTTTTAAAGTTGGGTTGCAATTGTTCTGCGGTTATGGATTAGAGATAGTTAATTATATAAAAGAAAAAAATGCTGATTTCTTTTTAGATGTCAAATTGCACGATATTCCAAATACAGTTGAAAAAGCTTCTTATAATGTCATAAAAAACGGTGCTAATTTCTTTAATGTCCATGCAACAGGCGGAATAGAAATGATGAAAGCAGCAAAAAAAGGAGCTATGGAAGCAGCTGAAAAATATAGCAGAAAAAAACCTTTAGTGCTTGCTGTTACTGTTTTAACAAGTATTAATCAAGAAACTTTAACAAACGAATTATCTAATTCAAAAAATGTTGAAGATTTTGTTATTCAACTTGCAAAAAATGCTAAATCAGCTGGTTTAGATGGTGTTGTAGCTTCTGCTCGTGAGCTAAAAGCAATCAAAAAAGAGCTTGGGAGTGATTTTATTGTCTTAACCCCAGGAATTAGACCATCATGGAGTGCTAAAGACGATCAAGCAAGAATAGCAACGCCAAAAAGCGCTATTGAAGATGGAGCTGATTTTATTGTTTTAGGAAGGGCTATAACAAAAGCACAAGATAAAATTGAAGCTATAAAGAAGATTTACGAAGAAATTCAAGGAGTAAATAAATAATGGGTACATTAATTCTTCAAGACGGAACAGTTATCAAAGGAGAGTCATTCGGCGCTATCGGAGGATATGAAGGAGAAGTTGTTTTTACAACCTCATTTTGCGGATATCAAGAATCCTTTAGCGACCCCAGCTTTGCAAGACAAATAGTTGTTATGGCGTATCCTGAAATAGGCAATTGTGGAATAAATGATTTTGATTTTGAATCAGACAGATGTTATCTTACAGGACTTGTTGTAAAAAACTATTCAAAACAAGAAAGCCATTATCAATCAAAAGAAACTCTTGCAGATTACCTTATCAAAAATAATGTTATAGCTCTTGAAAATATCGATACAAGAAGTTTAGTTAAAAAAATAACCAAATACGGCACAATGGGCGGTTTTATAACATCAAATGATGTAGATAATGATTTTATTAAAGAAAAGCTTGAAGAAATAAGAAACTTTAAAATTACTGAAGATGTACTTAGCGATGTTAGTATAAAATCAAGATATATCTACAATCCACAAGGAAAAATAAATATCGCTTTAATTGATTACGGCAACAAAAAATCTACTTTAGCTGAATTAGCAAAAAGAGATTGTAGAATTACCATATACCCTTATGATACAGAAGCAAAAGAAATATTAGAAAATAATTTTGACGCCGTATTTTTATCAAACGGCCCAGGAAACCCTGCTAATTATAAAAATCAAATCTTGCAAATCAGACAAATGATGGGAAAAATTCCTATGTTTGGAATTTGCTTAGGCTATCAACTCTTGGCTTTAGCTGCAGGAGCAAATACATATAAGCTAAAATTCGGTCATAGAGGCGCAAATCATCCTGTTATAAATCTTGAAAACAATAAAGTTATGATTACAAGCCAAAACCACGGCTATAGCGTAGATATTGTAACACTGCCTAAAATAATGCGCCCAACATATAAAAATTTAAACGATAATACCCTTGAAGGCTTTGAAATTTCAAGCCTTGGAATATATGCCGTTCAATTTCACCCCGAAGCAAATCCGGGGCCCGAAGATGCGAATGTTATATTTGATGAATGGGTTAATTTAGCTCAAAAAGATATGAATAGAATTAACGAGGTATAAAATGAAAGATAAAACTCTTAAAAAAGTTCTTGTTATAGGTTCAGGCCCTATTGTAATTGGACAAGCAGCAGAATTTGACTATGCGGGAGTTCAAGCATGTCGAGCCTTAAAAGAAGAAAAAATAGAAATTGTCCTTGTTAATTCAAATCCTGCAACAATTATGACAGATGAAGAAATAGCAGATAAAGTTTATATTGAACCGCTAAACCTTGAAAGTTTAACTGAAATTATTAAAATGGAACGTCCACAGGGTTTAATTGCTACTTTAGGAGGGCAAACTGCTCTTAATTTAGCTTGTGAGCTTGATAAGGCGGGAGTTTTAAAAGAATATAACGTAAGAATTTTAGGTACTAACATAGAATCAATTCAAAAAGCGGAAGATAGGGAACAATTCAAAAATTTAATGGAAGAAATAAATATACCTATTCCTCAAAGTGAAATTGTTTCAAGCTATCAAGACGCCCTTAAATTCAAAGAAAAAATAGGTTTTCCAATTATCATAAGACCTGCTTTTACGCTTGGAGGTGCAGGCGGCGGCATAGCAAGAAGCGAAAGAGAATATGAAGAAATTGTCCACACAGGACTTACTCAATCGCCCATAAATCAAGTTTTAGTTGAAAAATCCATTGCAGGTTATAAAGAAATAGAATATGAAGTTATAAGAGATGCAAACGATACTTGTATCATAATCTGCAATATGGAAAATATTGACCCTATTGGTATTCATACAGGGGATAGCTTTGTTGTTGCGCCAAGTCAAACTCTAACAAATCCAGAATGTCAAATGCTAAGAACAAGTGCGATAAATGTTGTAAGAGCCTTAAAAATAGAAGGTTCATGTAATGTTCAATTTGCGCTTGATACAGTATCAAATCAATATTATATTATCGAAGTTAACCCTAGAGTATCACGCTCATCAGCCCTAGCAAGCAAAGCAACAGGCTATCCCATCGCAAAAATAGCAACAAAAATCGCTATGGGCTATCATTTACATGAAATCAAAAACCCTATTACAGGAAAATGTGCAGCTTTTGAACCAGCAATAGATTACGTTGTAACAAAAATTCCAAAATGGCCGTTTGATAAATTTTCAAGCGGAGATAGAATCTTAGGAACAAAAATGAAGGCAACAGGTGAAATTATGGCAATAGGAAGAACTTTTGTATCTTCCTTCAAAAAAGCTGTAACCTCGCTTGAAGAAAGATATACAGGGCTTTTATACAGAGGTTTTGAAGAATTATCAAATGACGC
>CALUZF010000166.1 GCA_944325165.1 Candidatus Gastranaerophilales bacterium | reverse complement strand
AATTAGTCTTAAAAGTTTGATTTGAGTTTCTTTTTTTCATTTTTTTACTTGTATATAAAAAATTTAATTTTGGTAGCAAAAACCCCATAATTCCAATAGGAATTGCAACAGTTGCAAAAAACTTCATTATCTGTAAATTTTGAAACTTCTTTTTATTATTTTTCACATTTTGCAAATCTAAAACAGCATCTTTTGCAACATTTTTAAATTTATCGATATTAACATCAATGCCTTGATTGGAATTTCCGTTAAATAATTTCATATCAACTTTCGGACAAAGCCCGCAAAAACCGATAAATTTATTAGCTAAAAATTCCATTAATGGAATACCGCCAAGCCAAACGGCAGATGTTCCATATTCATCAATAATTCTTTCTCTTGTCGCTTCACGAGCAATCATTTTTGATTCTTTTGCATTTTGTTTATATGTCAAAACGCATTTTGCAAAATTTTCAATCCCGCAATCCCTTACAATTAAAGGATAAATACTATTATTATTACCAAGAGCAGATATTACATTTATTAAAGACATTTTTTTCTCCAATTCTATTAAAATAATGACACCTTCTGATTTTAAAATCCCAAGAAGGTGTCATTAATAAGAATTGAAAATCAATACATCATTAAATAAACAGCCCTCTTGGGATGCTATGATGATGTATATGATGGATATTTAAAAATAAAATGTCATTCATGATAGGTATAATTCTATCACAAAAAATAAAATTGCAACATCATAGTGAAATATATTTTTTAGCATTTTCAATAATTTCATTTGGTAAATTGGCTAAAATTGCAGTATCTAGTGCAAAACTTGATTTTATAATTCCTCTTTTAATTTTATGACTAAATGAATTTGAATTATCTTCGCCCACCAAATAATTAAAAACTCTATCAGGAAATAAATTTTCAAGTTTCGTCAGCTCTAAATTATGAGTAGCTATCATTACTTTGGTATTATAATATTTCAAAAGATATTCCAAAAATGCCCTTGCAATAGCCCCACCTTCTTTTGCATTTGTGCTTTTAGCCGGTTCATCCAATAATACAAACGATGAATCAGTAACATTTTCTACTATAAATTTTAAATCATTCATCTCTACCATAAAGCTTGAATTTTGATTTAAAATATCATCACTCGTATCTTGACGCATAAATAACTTATCTATAATCGTCAAATCAGCATAATCAGCAGGAACAAAAGAGCCAATTTGAGCCAAAAGGCAAATTAGAGCATTATGTTTTAAATATGTAGATTTACCGCTCATATTTGCGCCGGTTAATATAATCATTGAACCATTTTGAATATCTGTATCGTTTTTTGTAATTTTATCTTTTAACTTCAATAGGGCAGGATGATAACCATTTTTAATTATTATTTTGTCATTATTAAATTTTGGTCTTACAAGATTATATTCTAGCGCACAACGAGCAAATGAAGCTATAACATCAATTTTTGCAATTTCACTTGCTAATTCTCGAATATCTACAACAAAATCTTTCGCTTGATTTTTAATATTAGTATATAATTTATATTCATATTCATTAATTTTATACTTCAGATTAAATATTTCCTGCTCAAATTCGGATAACTTTTGCGTTGTATATCTTGTAGAATTTGTAAGAGCTTGCTTTTTTATATATTGATTTGATGCTTTTTGAATCTTTGAATTAGGTATTTCTATATAATAGCCCAAAACCTTAGATAAAGATATTTTTAAATTGTCAATATTCAGTCTTTTTCTTTCATGGGATTCATAAGCATAAATTTGCTTTTCAAAATCCGACAATTTATCTTTCAAATAATCCAAATTAGAATCAAAACCTAAAGCAATAATATTTCCTTGGGTTATCTCATCATTAGCATCTTTTTTTATAGAAAGTTTGATTTGTTTTATAAAATCCAAAATCTTAATAAATTTTTCATTGTTTAATTTTAAAAATTCAGAGTTCATCTCTTTTAACAAATCAAATAATTCAACAAGGGATAAAGCACTTTCACAAATTGCATACAAGTCTTTTGGAAGAATGGTTGAATTTGAAATTTTTGCACAAATTCTAGATAAATCAGAAAAATCATCCAAGATTTTCTCTATCTTAGACAATAATTCTATATTTTGGATAAATTCATCAACTGCATTTTGTCTTTCTAAAATATTTTCCAAATTCAATAACGGTTCATTCAAATATTTTTTTAAAAGCCTTATTCCCATTGGGGTTTTGGTATTATTCAAAAACCATAACAAGCTTCCTTTTTTCTTAAGATGCATCTTTGTTCTGGTTAATTCAAGATTTTTTCTGGTTTTTGCATCCATTGAAAGAAATTTCTTTATATCATAAGAAAATATCTCATCGAAACTTATACAAAAATCTTTTTGAGTATCCTTGCAATATTTTTTAATTATTTCATCGCTTGATTTAAAATATTTAACATCATCTAATATAGTTACATTATATTTTTTTGATATCGCATCAAACTTTTCTTGTTCTCTTTTTAAAAATAAAACTTCGCTTGGTTCGATTTTAACTATTTCAGAAAAAATTTCATTAAAATCGCCTTTTGTTTTATAAAATTGACCCGTAGAAACATCAGCATAAGCCAATTCAAAAAAAGTATTATTATCTCTAAGCGCAGCAATATAGTTATTTTGAGCAACATCTAATAATTCATTTTCAAGAATAGTCCCGCAAGTATACTTTCTTTTTAACACACGTCTAATCTTGCCATATTCATCAGTCAATTCATCACACAAACAAACCTTATAATTATTATCTAAAAGCTGCTTTATATAAAAATTTACATTTTGACTTTTAGGAAAACCACATTGTGCAATATCACCTACTTTGGCAAATGTCCTTGAGGTTAAAGTTATACCTGTAATATCAGATAAAATTTTAGCATCTTGAAAAAAAAGCTCATAAAAACTACCGATTTGAAACAAAAGAACACAATCGGGATTTAAATCTTTAATTGAAAAATAATCAATTAAAATTTCATTTTGAAGTTCATCCCTATCGATTTCATCAGCATATAAATACATAAAAATTCCAAACGCCCATAAATGCACTAAAAAACGCAAGCTCTTTATTTAGAGCTTGCGTTTATATTTTCAATTAAAATTGCATATCTGAATCAACAACACCAAACATACCTTCAATTTCTTCTAAAATTGCAGATGGTTTTCTTGCTTGATGTTTTTGAGCTGCTCTTCTTTG
>CALUZF010000165.1 GCA_944325165.1 Candidatus Gastranaerophilales bacterium | reverse complement strand
CATGACAAATTGTATAATTCAATATGAACGGATAAATATTTTTTACTAAACTGAGCGAAGCGAAACGTAGTGCGACTAGCTATTTCTGCTCTATTTTTTCAATAGCATCCAGCCCTACAAGATTTTCTAATATTGCTCTTGAAGTGACAAACTCATCTTGGGCTTTTTGGGCGTTTGTTTTTGCATTTCTATAATATACGTCAGATATAACTAATTCTTCTTTTGATTTTTTTTGAGCTTGTTTATATATTTCTTCTCTTTTTTCAAAATTTTCTTGTGTCATTTTTGCAAGTTTTTCTTTGGTTTTATAGTCAACATATAAATCTAATAATTTTTTTTGCAGTTCATCAATTTTTCTTACCATTAAAACCATATCTGCATCTGAAACTTTAGAAAAACGATAGTTAACCTCTTTATCATCTTTCATAAATGCATTAACTAATCCACCGCCAATTAAAGCGCTTGTTGCAACAAAAGGGTCTCCTGCAACAGATGCCCCTGCAATGGATGAAAAATTAGCTAAAGGTTTTAGAATTTTTTTCATGGTTGATTCATTCGGTTTATCTTCATCGGGGTTTGATAGCTTATAGATAGCATATTTCATAGTTTCTGAGCGTGATACTGTTGCATTCCATAAAATAGCTAAATCCGAATTTATTTCATTAGAATCTTCTTCGACTTCCCAAGCTATATCATCGGCAAGTCTTTTAAGACTTAAATCGGCATAATTTGCGTTAATTTCTGTTGCTTTTTTTTCTTCTATTTTATTATTTTCTTTATTTGAAACAAGTTGAGCTTTTTGCTCGTCTTTTGTAATTTTTTCAATTCTTCTTGATTCAACTTTATCTGTGTTTGATAGCCTACCTTCCAATGGTTTAGGTTCTTTTAGGTCATTAATTGTAATTCCAAATGCGATAGAATTTATTAAAAATGCTAAAATAAGGAGTTTTTTCATTTTTCCTCCTTATTTGTTACATTGATTGTTTTCTTTTTGAAGTTTAAATCTTTTTTATCTACATTTTGAGTTATTAAATCTAATTGTACGACATTCAATTCATCAACTGTTTTTTTGCCTGCAAGGCGAGTGAGCGCAAGACGATATTTTTTAACTTCTTGTTTTAGTTTGTATTCTTCAATTAATTCATCTTCCCATTGTGATGATGTTATTGCAATATCTAGTGAATTATTTTTATCGAGTGCGTCAGAATAGTTTTTGTTATGTAAAAGCAGTTGCTCTCTGCATTTTTTCAGTTTAATTAATGCCCCTTTATAATTATAATAATCAACTATAATTTCATCTTGTAAATCTTCAATTAAACTTGCAAGCTCAATTGCTTCAGTATCAGTTATAGATGGGTTTTGCAATTTGTCATTATTTTCTTTGTTTATCAAATTATTAGCTAATCTTCCAGCGGCATACGCACCTGATTGAATGCCGTAATTCATTCCTAAAAAACTCGGTAACAGTGCGGCGCCTGAAATAATTGCACTCATTGATTTTGCCATTAAAGAGGAATGTATTCTTCTTTGTTCGGCTGGAATTGCTAATTTTTTAAGGCAAAAAGATATCATTGGATTATTTGAAACGGTTGCATTCCAAAGATTTTCGATATCTTGCATATCAGCTTTTTGTTGTTCATTTATTTGTTTTTGCGCTTCAAGAGCATTATCTACAAATAATGAGCCTTTTAGGGTTTGAACTTTATCTTTATATTTGACATCAAAATCTTCAACTTTTTCAAGTTTGATTAAATCTCCTGCAAAAGCGCACCAGCTTGTGTTTAAAAATATCAAAAATAACGCAAGAAACTTTTTTGTCATGATTAAATTTTAGCACACAAAAAGAAAACAAGCAGTTTGTAAATACAATATTTGAAAATTTCTTGCAAGTCATTTTTTTTGTTAGATAATATGATATGTAGTATTAACTAATACATTTAGAAGGAGAGACTAACATGACAAAAGTCGCAATTAACGGATTCGGCAGAATCGGAAGAAACACTCTTCGTGCTGCTATCAGAGAAGGTATTTTTAACAAAATTGATTATGTAGCAATCAATGACCCAGGATTAACTCCTGCAAATGCTGCACATGTATTTAAATATGACTCAGTTATGGGTAAATTTGACGGTACAGTTGAAGTTGCTGAAGATGGTTTAGTAATCAACGGTAAAAAAATCTTATTCTTTGCTGAAAAAGATCCTGCAAACTTACCTTGGGCTAAACTTGGTGTAGAAGTTGTTGTTGAATCAACAGGTTTCTATACAGATGCAACAAAAGCTGCTGCTCACATTACTGCTGGTGCTAAAAAAGTTATTATCTCAGCTCCTGCTAAAAACGAAGACAAAACTATCGTTTTAGGCGTTAATGATAAAGAATATGATCCAGCTAAACATAACGTAATTTCTATGGCATCTTGCACAACAAACTGCTTAGCTCCTGTTGCTAAAGTTATTGCTGAAAAATTCGGCATCGTTAAAGGTTTAATGACAACTGTTCACTCATACACAGGCGACCAGAGAATCCTTGACGCAGGTCACAAAGATCCTCGTCGTGCTAGAGCTGGTGCTTTAAATATCGTTCCTACAACTACAGGTGCTGCAAAAGCTGTTGCTTTAGTTCTTCCTGAATTAAAAGGTAAATTAAACGGTTTTGCTATGCGTGTTCCTACTCCAGACGTATCTGTTGTAGACGTTGTATTTGAAACTGAAAAACCTGTTACAGCTGAAGCAGTTAATGCTGCACTTAAAGAAGCTGCTGATGGCAAAATTCTTTGCTATTCTGAAGAACCACTTGTATCTTCTGACTTTATTGGTACTTCACAATCTTCAACAGTTGATGCTGCATTAACAATGACAATGGGTGACAACATGGTTAAAGTTGTTTCTTGGTATGATAACGAAATGGGTTATTCAACAAGATTAGCTGAAACTACATATATGGTTGCTTCAAAACTGTAATTAGTTTTTGTTAAATAAAATTAAGACCGAAGGCTTTTTGCTCTCGGTCTTTTTTATTAAGAAATGTAACAAAAATAATTAACTCTGAAATTCAATACTTTTTATATACTTTATATATATGTAAGCAGTTACTAAAGGATGATAAAAATGAAATTACAAATTACTGATAACTTCGATCAAAAACTTGCAGAACTTTATTCTTCTAAAGTAACTGTAAATCTTGATAATAACCAATCTACAATTGATCCTAACAAATTTTGGAATTCAATGGAATTAAT
>CALUZF010000164.1 GCA_944325165.1 Candidatus Gastranaerophilales bacterium | reverse complement strand
ATAAGGTTTCTTTTAATGGTAATAATAAATCTTATGAAGAATTAAAATTTGCTCTTGAAAATAATATTGACCATATAAGCGTAGATAATTTTTATGAGTTAGAGCTTTTAGATAAAGTTGCAAAAGAGCAAAATAAAATTCAAAAAATACATCTTAGAATTACTCCGGGGATTGAATGTCATACCCATGAATATATTCAAACAGGTCAAACAGATTCTAAATTTGGTTTTGATTTATCTATGATGGATAAAGCAATTAATCTGATTTTAAATGAGTATAAAAATCTTGAATTGGTGGGTTTACATGCTCATATAGGTTCTCAAATTTTTGAAACACAGGTTTATTATGATGAAGCAAAAATTATTTTAGAAGAAATTAAAAGAATTAAAGATAAATTTAATTTAGAATTAAGTGAAATAAATCTTGGTGGAGGCTTGGGAATTACTTATACAAAAGAAGATAATCCTCCAAGCGTTTATGAAATAGCTGATGTTATTATTAAATCAATCAATGAAAATTGTGAGCGTTTAGGGCTTGAAAAACCGCTTTTATATATTGAACCGGGGCGTTCTTTGGTTTGCAGTGCAGGTGTTAGCTTATATACAATAGGAAGCATAAAAGAAATAGAAGGTATTAGAAAGTATATTGCTGTTGATGGCGGTATGGCGGATAATCCTCGCCCATCTATGTATGATGCAAAATATAGCGCTGAAATTGCAAATAAAAAAGAAACAATAAAAAATGAAAAAGTAACCATTGCAGGAAAATTCTGTGAATCAGGGGATATTTTAATAAAAGATATTGAGCTAAATAGCCCAAAAACAGGTGATATTCTTTGCGTTTATGATACAGGTGCTTATTGTTATTCTATGTCATCAAATTATAATTGTGTATTAAAGCCTGCTATGGTTCTAATAGAAGATAGTAAAGCAAAATTAATTGTAAAAAGACAAACACTTGAACAACTTGTACAAAATGATGTAATATAGAATAAAAGTATAAAAAGGTTTATATGAATTTTACGAGTTTTGATGTTTTTTTAATATCGCAATTTCATCATTTCTTTAAGGATATGAATAGAGTTGCGCTTGCGGTTAATATTTTTGAAGTTTTGGTTTTGGCTTTTGCGCTTTATTATCTCTACCGCAGATTTATTAAAGGAACTCACAGCGAAAATCTTGTTAGAGGTTCTTTGTTATTAGTTGTGATGTGGGGTATTTCAGAGCTTTTAATTCGTATTAATTTAAATATTTTTGGTGTTTTTCTTAAAACTTTAGTTTCAATCGTTGCAATTGGTTTGATAGTTATATTCCAACCCGAATTAAGAAGATTTCTGGGCTATATCGGTCAAGGAAATCTTTTTGAAAAATTATTCATGAATAATTCTGAACAAATCGGAGCAAAACAACTAGATACTGCAAAAGAACTTATTGAAACAATAAAATATTTATCAAAATCAAAAACAGGCGGTTTGATTGTTTTGCAAAAAGAAAATACACCTCTAACTCAATCGGATGTTGGAGTTAAGTTAAATGCAGATATTTCTCAAGAATTATTATTAACAATATTTTTCCCAAAAACCCCTTTGCATGATGGCGCTGTTGTTATAAGAGATAATAAAATAATTTCTGCAGGGGTTTTATTGCCCCTAACTGAAGATCCTAAACTTTCTTGGAGATATGGAACTCGCCACAGAGCGGCAATTGGTGTATCTGAAGTATATCCTGATTGTGCTTGTATTGTAGTTAGTGAAGAAACAGGCGATGTTTCAGTTGCGATTGATGGCATATTAAAGAAATATGATGATTTAGGAAAATTAAAAGCTGATATAACAAGAATATTAGGCTACAAACAAGAAGAAGCCGTTCAAAGTGAAAAAAGTTTTATAAAATTCGATAATATTTTTGGTAAAAATTCGTAATTAGACTAATAAGGAGAGGATGTATGAAAAAGAAATTGGCAAGTTTATTAATTTGCTTTGTTGCTTTGTCGTATTGCTCTATTACTAGCGCTTATGGTGCTTTTACTTGGTTTGGCTTGAGAAATAAAGATACGGAAGTATCTGTTCAACATTCGACTTCTCGTTTTGGTTTTTGGCGTCGTGATGAACATTGTTGTGATTATCACCATCATCATAAACATAAACCTAAACCTCATAAACACCATAAAAAAGGTCCAAAACCGCATAGAGGTTGGAGAAAATAAAATTTGAACATTAGAAAAATTATAGTTATTGTAGTTGTTGTTATTTCATCTGTATGCGTTTTTACCCTGCAAGGATATTCTGAAGATAGTTATGAAACAAAACTAGAGCAGGCATACAATAAAGCATGGGATGGATTATATGATGATGCTCTTAAAGATTTAAATGAAATTATTAAAAAAGATTCAAAGTGTTATCCTGCGTATTATTCAAAAGCCGGAATAGAATTGCTCAAGGGTGAATATAAACAAGCAATAAAAGATTATAAAAAAGTCAGCAAATTAGCTCCTCAATATAAGGATGACGTTGATTTTTATATCAATATTGCAAATAATGCAATTTTGGATTCTGATCCTGGTGGTTTCATTAATATTTATAATGTTAGTTTAAAATTGGATGATGGATATATTATAAAACCTGATAAAAAAGAAAAGAAAGCCATAAAAAAATTATTCTATATTAAAGGTTTTTATAATGCTCATTTAACTTCTTTGGAGATTTTTTGCCAAGATAGCGGATATACTCCAAAAAAATACAGCGATTTGTTTAAAATAGCATCAAAAGATGTTATGGCTGAAATTCCAAATTTAGAAAAACAAATAAGAAAAGAATTTTTTCCTATGATAACAAAAATGGAAGAAGAAATACTTGATTCATTTGTTGAAGTGCATAAAAAAGATTTTAATGAACTTAAACAAGAGATTTTGAAAAAGGAAAATCATAATCTGACAAAGAAAGAATATTGTAGTTATTTTGATGAAAATGCTCAAGATTTAGTAAAATATAAAATGAATATGTATAAATTTTAAATATAGATTTTAATTAAAACGCCTGTAAGTACAGGCGTTTTTTAGTGCAAAAATTTTTTTTCACGAGTTTTAAAATAATCGTTACTTATTAGAAAGGAATGAAGATGAATATTTCTCCAATTAGCCTTAGATTAAATTCAATTAATCAAAACCCTCAAGCAAAAAAAGCAAATCTTGCTCAAAATCCTATTCAAGAAAGTAATTTATCTAAAGTATCATTAGATAATTTACAAGCTATGA
>CALUZF010000163.1 GCA_944325165.1 Candidatus Gastranaerophilales bacterium | reverse complement strand
GATGAATTTCATCTATGAAAACTATTGTTTTTGTGCCTTCTCTTAGCTTTTCTTTTGCATTTTGAGCTGTTTCTTTTATTTCTTTAACACCTGAATTAACAGCTGAAAGCTCTATAAAATTTGCATTATGATAATTTGCAACGAGCCTTGCTAGAGTAGTTTTTCCACACCCAGGAGGTCCCCACAGAATAAAAGAAAATAATCTTTTTGCCAAAAGTAACTTATAAAAAGGCGAATTTTGGTTTATAACGGCGCTTTGACCAAGATAATCTTCAAGAGTTTTAGGTCTCATAAGTTCCGCTAAGGGAATTTGTTTGTTATTATTTTCTAGCGAATCAAATAAATTCATTGTATAATCATTTTATGATAAATGTTTTTAAAAGGATAGTTTTAATTTTAATTATTATTGCTTTTTTGTTTGGATGTTTTTTTGTATATAAAAAATATTCAAAAAACATTGATACAACAAAGAAATTGACATTTTGGTCAATTCAATTAAAGCCGATTTACGAAAAACAAATAAATGATATTATCGTTAATTTTGAAAAAGAACATCCGGATTATAAAGTGATTTGGGTTGACATTCCTATTCAAGAGGCTCAAAAAAGGACACTAGCTTCAATATTATCATCTACTGTACCTGATTTAATTAATTTAAATCCCGATTTTTCTCAAGTTTTGGCTCAAAAAAATGCTCTTGAATACTTTAGTGAAGATGAATTAAAAGATTTTAATTCTGATTTAGTTGATAAATTGCGTTATAAAAATAAAATATACGGTATTCCATTTTATGCGACAAGCCCTGTAACCATTTATAATAAAGAAATTTTTAATAGATGTAATGTTCATTTTATAAAAACTTATGATGAATTGTATTCTGTAGCAAATAAGCTTTATTTATGTTCAAACATCCCTGTTTTTGCAGGTGCAATAAATGAAAATGATACCTTGCTAAAAATTTTAAATAAATATGATGTGACCTCTTTTAAAACTCAACAAGAAAAAGAAAATGCTTTTGCTGTTTATTCAATGTTTGATGATATGTATAAAAAAGGGTATTTGCCAAAAGATGTTTTATCTATTAATCATCGTGAAGTAATTGAAAAATATATGTCTAATCAAGCGCTTGTTATTGTTGCGGGTTCTAATTTTATAAAAATGATTAAACAAAATGCGCCCGATATTTATAAAAATTCTCAAATCGCTCCTCAATTAACGGGTTTAAATAATAAATATGATGTTTCTTTGATGAATTTTGTCATTCCTAAAAAATCTAAAAATAAAGAGCTTGCTCGTGAATTTGCGCATTTGTTGACAAATGAGAAAAATCAGCTTGAATTGGCTCAATTAACAAATGTTTTACCTGCTAATAAATATGCTCTTTTAAATGATTATTTTAAATTTTGCCCTTCTGATTTAGAAGAAAAATCAAGATGTGAAAGTGTTAAGCAGTTGGATAATTTAATTTCAGATGATACTGAAATAAAAGATAAAAAAGCTGTAAATGAAAATTTAAATAGATTTTTAGAACAAGTTTTGTTAGATAAAAATTCCAACTCTGATTTTATCAAAGTTGGAATTAATAACCTTTTTTCACGCTTGAATTTATATATTGAATAAAATTAAACACTGATACTTTGACCTTGTTTAATTTTTTCTAAGTTTTTCTTTTGCATAGAAAATTTTTGTGCCATTTTTTTTACAAAATCAATGGCTTCAATATCTCTTTTTATGGCACTTTTTAGATTTAAAATTTCTTCATAGTTTAATAAATCGATTTTATTTGTTTCGCAAATTTCAAAGATATGTTTGAAATATTCTTGTGTATCGTTTTCAAATCCCGATAATTTCATTTTGTAGCAGTACCAATTATAAAATTGATAAATAAAAGCGTAAATATTGACGTCATAACTTCTTAAAACAAATATTTCACTTGTTTCAAAAGCAATTTTTTTATTTAAAATAAGATTTAAATAGAGAGCTTTTAAACCTTTTTTTGGCAGAATAAAACCTTCTTGTTCATTGATTTTAGCTAGGATTTTATCTGCATTTTTGATTTTATAAATAGGAGTTTTTGCTCCTTTTATAAAGTCAAAAAGTTTTTGCGGTTCATTTATATGATTTTCAATTAATTTTTCTATTTTTTCTTGATTGACTTTATCTTTTTTATAATTTTCATCTTTTATGGATAATGTAGCACCGTTGATAGTATGTTGTT
Source organism: Candidatus Gastranaerophilales bacterium (assembly GCA_944325165.1). Lineage (GTDB taxonomy): Bacteria > Cyanobacteriota > Vampirovibrionia > Gastranaerophilales > Gastranaerophilaceae > RUG14156. Next base: position 1,055 of record CALUZF010000163.1, on the reverse strand, counting down.
TTTGTCCGCATATATTTCCGGATAAGATTTTTTTATTTAGCTTTTCCATTCTTTTTTTATGTTTTTTTTCTTGAATAGCATAAATTTTATCAAAAAGCTTAATTGTTAAAATTCCAAAAAATTTTTTCATAAAAATATCCTCTATATAATTATAAAAACTTTTTGAAATAAAAAATTGCTAAAATTATGAATTTGATATTTTATTAATAAAATTTAGTGCTTCAAGGTATATTTGTGTTTTTTGTTGCGTTGCTGAATAAATTATTTTTAAAAGTTCTTCTTTATTTGTATCGCTTTTATTTTTATATTCTTTTACACCAAAATCTTCAAGTGATATTCTTAAGGTTTCTATGATTTTTAGAAAGTTGTTAACTTGAGGAAATTGTTTTCCATTTTCAATATTTCCTAAGTTTTTATCGCACATATTTATAAGTTCTGCTAGCTCTGCTTGGCTGAGTTTAGCTTTTTTACGCGCATTTTTAATAACGCTACCTATAAATTTTTTATCATCATATAACATAAACCAAATACCTTTTTTAAAAATAACCTATATAAAACATCTTTTTAACCATTTATATTTAACTTTTTTAAATTTAGTTAAACATGTTTTACTTTTTTAAAATTTATAGTAATATGTTGAATATATTTCTTATTTTATTTATTACGGAAATATGCACGTGTATGGTTTAAAGGAAAAATATGAAAAAGATTTTTTTACTTGCGTTTTCGCTTGTCGAAATAGTTGTAGCATTGATTATCATAAGTGTCATAACAGCAGCTCTGGCACCTATCATAACTAAGAAATTGAAAAGCAATAATGTAACAGTAGGATCATTAGGTGGTGCAACAAATACAAAATGTGATAATCCTAATTGCAGTTTTTGTACTAAAGACGCTTGTGTTGTGTGTGGTCTAACTTGTCTTGAAAGTCAAGCATTAGATATTCCTGGATGCTCTTGTAAAGAATGTGTTGATTTACATGGTGATAAATGTTTAAAGTGTGGATTAGATAAATGTATAAAATGTATTGGAGGGTACTACACCCTTGATAGTGT
>CALUZF010000162.1 GCA_944325165.1 Candidatus Gastranaerophilales bacterium | reverse complement strand
CATAGATGCTCGAAAAATGGGTTATATGGAAGATAGAAAACACAGAAACCTTTCTGATGCTGATATTAAAAAATTTGCAGATACCTTTACTGCTTTTCAAGAAGGGACTTTGGAAGATAAAAAAGGGTTCTGTGCCGTTGTAACAACAGAAGATATAGCAAAACAAGATTATATTCTGACTCCCGGCCGTTATGTCGGTATAGAAGAGCAAGAGGATGACGGCGAACCATTTGAAGATAAGATGAAACGTCTAACCTCAGAACTTTCTGAAATGTTTGCACAATCAAATACCTTGCAGAATGAAATCAAAAAGAACCTTGCAAGCATAGGCTTTGAGGTGAAGTAAATGAACCTAGATATAGCAAATATGGTTTTAAACATAGGACAAAATAATTCAAAAGATTGGATTGATATATTAAATGCATTATCAACTCCAATAATTGCTGTAATAGGGACCTTTATTGCTTATTATCAATGGCAAATAAATAGATCTATTGAAGCAAAAGAAATTAAACAATATAGATATGAAAATTATAATAAACCCTTGAAAAAGTGTCAAAAGATATTTGGAAGTAAATTTTTAACATCTACAAATAAAAAAAAATTAATAATAGAATTTTTTGATACATTTGAACAGGAAGTTTTAGAACCAAATATTTCAATGTTCGATTCAGATGATTATTCGTTGTTTATAGAAAGTTGTAAAAATATAAAACAGGACACACAAGAATTTAAAAGTTTGGATAGTTATAATTTTAAAGAACTAGTTAGTATAATAATAAAATATTATAAAAATATATGTATATTGATTTGTTTAATTATAAAATATGATTCAAAAAAAAGTAATTCATATCTCAATATTTTTGATGTTCTTGAATTATTTATAAAAGGAATAATAAAATTTGTGACTCCTCATCGGTTATATAAAAAATATAAACGAGATATTTTACCGACACTAATATTTTTTAAGTTCGTATGTAAATTTATTATATATTTAATTAATCCATTCAAGAAAAAGAGAAAATTTAATAAAAAACCAAAAAATATAAAATATACACAATTAAAATTGTTTGAATTAAATGATTATATGCAAAAGGAGGGCGGAGATGACCTCTAAAGAGTGGAAAGATGTAAAATTAAAAGATATAACAATATTGATTTCAAGAGGAATCACTCCTAAATATACGGATAGTGAAGGAGTTATTGTAATCAATCAAAAATGTATAAGAAATGGACAAATAAATTTAAAAGAATCTCGTTTGACTGATGATAAAACCAAAAAAATTCCTGAAAATAAATTTGTTGATAACAATGATATTTTAATATGTTCTACAGGAATTGGTACATTAGGAAGAGTTGGTTTTTTAAGAAATAAACTTAATACAAAATTAACAGTAGATTCTCATGTTTCAATTGTACGTGCAAATAAAGATTATACGAATCCAATTTTCTTAGGATATAATTTATTTTCACGACAAAGTGAGATTGAGGCAATGGCAAAAGGTAGCACTGGTCAGACTGAACTTTCCAGAATTGATCTTGGAGAAATGAACATATCATTACCACCGCTAGAAACCCAAGAGAAGATAGCTCGTGTATTATCGAGTTTGGATGATAAGATTGAGTTGAATAATAAGATTAATCAAAATTTAGAACAGCAAGCCCAAGCAATTTTCAAATCTTGGTTTGTCGATAATGATAATAACATTGAGCTAAAAAATGGAACATTTTCGGATTTAATTATTTCTACTCTTGGTGGTGATTGGGGAAAAGATTATCCATCTCAAAATTACACAGAAAAAGTCTTGTGTATTCGAGGAGCTGATATTCCTGAAATTAAATTAGGTCATAAAGGAAAGATGCCTATTCGTTATATTTTAACTAAAAATTTAATTAATAAAAAACTGGTTAATGATAATTTGGTTGTGGAAATTTCAGGAGGTAGTCCTACTCAATCAACAGGTAGAATTGCATTAATAACTAACTCCCTATTGAATTGTTATAATGAAGCAATAATCTGTACAAATTTTTGTAGAGCATTAAAAACTCAAAATCATTATAGTTATTTTATTTACTATTATTGGCAATATTTATATGATAAAAATATATTCTTTTCTTATGAAAATGGAACAACTGGAATTAAAAATTTAGATCTAACAGGTTTTTTAGAAAATGAATCAATCAAAATTCCAAACAAAGAAATTGCAATAAAGTTTGAAGCTATCTGTTCTCAATTCTTTAAACAAATTTCCCAAAATGGAAAGGAAAACGAAAAATTAACACAATTACGAGACACACTTTTACCCAAACTCATGTCCGGTGAAATTGATGTCGATAAGGTGGAGGTATAAGATGACTGTAAAAAATGATTTCGATTGGATTAAAATATTTGATAAAATTACTGATTGGAAAATATGCCTATCTATATGTATGACATGTGGTGTATTGCTTTGTTTGATTTATATGAATGAAATACAACTTTTATATTTATATAAATTAATAATCTTTATCATTTTCGTTTTATCATGCTTTTATAGTTTAATAAGATTTATTCTTTTTATGAAAAATATTGTTAACAAACGTAATAGTACTAATAAATGTAGGTTAACAAGATTACAAGATATTTTTACAATGCTTGATTATAAAAAGACATATAAATATATTGCCGAAAGACTCATCATAACTGAAGCGTATAATCATCAAAAAAAACAATTTACAGCAAAAGATATCTTTTCTTATTTCCCTAGTTATGACCCTATGGGTATACAAAATATTTTAAATAATTTATCCGAAAATACTTATGCTTTAATAGACGATAAAATTTTATTATTTAAAGATGGTAAATATAATTTTTATAAGTGTATATGGGAAGAATTAAAAAAATATAAAAAAAATGGATTATTTGATGATTAACAAAGGAGCATAGATGATAATTACATTCACAGAAGCTAGTTATGAAAATTCTATAATCGAACTTTTTCAAGGTATGGGTTACAACCACATCTATGGTCCTGATATTGAAAGAGATTATACAAGCCCTTTATATGAGGAGGTTCTTTTCGATTCTTTGTGTCGTATTAACCCAAAATTATGCGATGATGCGATAAAAGATGCTATTTACAAGCTCAAAAATTTTGAAATTGGTAAGCTTGTACAAAAGAATGATGTTTTTATGGATTATCTGCAAAACGGGATTGAGGTTAGGTATCTAAAAGACGGAGAAGAACATTCTAACATTGCTTATCTTGTTGATTATGAGAATGTAGAAAATAATTCATTCATTATTGCTAACC
>CALUZF010000161.1 GCA_944325165.1 Candidatus Gastranaerophilales bacterium | reverse complement strand
TATCCGTTTAAACTTAAAAAGATTACATATAATATTATTTTTAAAATAATTTTTTTGTTTAATTTTTGTTCCATATTGTATCAAGCTCATCTTTTGTAACTATTATATCATGAATAGTAAAATGTCCTTTTAATTTACCTTCAAGCATTTGTCTTCTTCCGGCTTCAACTTTTGCATTTTCTCCTTTGTTAAAATCGTATGTGTCAAACATGAATAAATGCAAGTTGCCATTTTTATCAATACCGGAATTTAGAAAATCAACACTTCCAAATGCATTGTATAAATTCGACTTTTTATTGTTTCCATAGTTAGTAAATCTTTGAGTAAAATCCTTACCTTTTAATATGTTTTCTTTGTTTTTAATTAATGCTTCTTTGAAATCACTGCTTTCTTTTATTCTTTTTGTTGGGGCTGAGTTATTGTGAAATATTCTTCCTTCAATACTATTTAAATTGTATCCAAAATCTTTGAATTGATTTAGTACTTTATCTTGAATATAAGATTTGAACTTTGAAAGTCTGCCATTATCATATTCGTTTAATTTTCTATCATTAACATTTAAAAGTTTTGTGCTGTCTTTTGTGTAAATTGGAAGTTTTTTGTTTTCTGCCAGATTAAGCATTCCCGCGGCATCTGGACCACCCAAATAACTCGTGGCGATTTTTCCAACTATTGGGATTTTTGTTAATTTGATTTTATTCTGCATATTTTTTACATTTTTTTCAAATTCTTCGTTTTTTGTTTTCAAATTGTCTATTTTAGTATCACTTAATCCTGCCTTTAAGGGCGTTTGAAGATTTTTATTTAATATTTTTTCTAAATCTTCGTTTGATGAATAAAGAACTTGTGCAGGTGATAAATCATTGCCTAAAGTGTGCAATAATTCATTTCTTTTTTCTGTTTTTAATTTTTCTTCTTTTGTTTTTTTACCATACAAAATATCAGCGGGATTTTGGCTTCTTTCTTTCATCATTCCGCCATTTTTAAAGGTAAATTTACCGTCTTCATCTCTAGGATGGTCTTGTTCATTCCAAGTCATTTTTCCTCCTTTTTAATATAATCCTCAAAGTCCAATAAAATTAAAAGAGAGCCATTAAAACCTATTTTGATTTTATTGACTCTCTATTATATCTATAATTAATTTATATTAAACTTATAAATTCATTATATACTATTTTTATTTTTTTTCAAGATGTTTTTGAATTAAACATCAATATTTGTTGCATAAATTGCGTTTTGTTCGATGAAATCTCTTCTTGGAGCTACATTATCGCCCATTAGAATATCAAACAATTCATCGCAAAGTTGAGCGTCTTCAAGACTTACTCTTTTTAGCGTACGATTAGCAGGGTCCATAGTAGTTTCCCAAAGTTGTTGAGGCATCATTTCTCCTAAACCTTTGAAACGTTGGATTTGCATACCTTTTTGACCTCTGTCTTCAATTAATTTAGACAATTGAGTAAATGATGTAATATCAATTGAACCTGCTTCTGTTTCTAATTTTAAAAGTTTTTCTTCTTCAATTAAAAACTCACGAATTTTAGGATAAGCGTCTTTAATTCTTAGATATTCTTGCGATTTAATTATATGAGGGGTAATTAAAACAGGTTCTAATTCACCGCCCAATTCAATTTTTAGATTAAATCTTGTATTTTCGGGATTTGAGGTTAAGAATACTCGATAGTCTTTTGCTTCAGTAATTCCATAGTTTTCAGCGTGGTCTTTAATATAGTGAGAAAGATATTCGTAGTGTTCTTTCATTTTTGCTTCGTTTTCAAAATCATTCGGAGTGATATTTGAGCGAATTAATCCACGTATTATAACAGATGGCATTTGGTTGATAATAGGATTATAGAAAGCTCTATAATATTTGCCCATTTCATACATTAAAGGCTCAAGTTTATCTTCTGAAACTGATTTTGTTTTCGCTTTATTGAATAATTGAGTACCTTTAACTCCGCGTTCGCGAACCATTCTATCAAGCGCTCTATCGTCATATAGATAATCTGTTTGTTTTCCTGTTGTAATTTTATATAATGGCGGTTGAGCGATATATACATAGCCATTTTCTAATAACGGACGAGCGTATCTAAAGAAGAATGTTAACATTAGCGTTCTAATGTGAGCACCATCTACATCAGCATCAGTCATAATAACAACTTTATGGTATCTCAATTTTGTAACGTCAACTTCTTCATGGTTTTTTGAAATATTAATACCAAGCGCTTGAATCATTGTCTTAATTGAATCTGAGTTATAGATTTTATCAAGACGAGCTTTTTCAACATTCAAGATTTTTCCTCTAAGAGGAAGAATTGCTTGGAATTGTCTGTTTCTACCTTGTTTAGCAGAACCGCCTGCGCTATCACCCTCAACGATATATAATTCGCATTTTTCAGCTTCACGACAAGAGCAATCCGCTAATTTACCAGGGAGAGATGAGCTTTCAAGAGCTGTCTTTCTTCTTGTTAATTCACGAGCTTTTCTTGCTGCTTCTCTAGCACGTTGCGCTTGCATTGTTTTATCAATGATTGTTTTTGCTGTTTTTGGGTTAAATTCAAGCCATTCTTGGAATTTATCACGAATAACATCGTTAACCGCAGGTGTTACTTCGGCGTTTCCTAATTTTTCTTTTGTTTGACCTTCAAATTCAGGATTTCCGATTTTAACCGAAACAATAGCGGTTAAACCTTCTCTAACATCTTCACCAGCTAGGTTTGCGTCTTTATCTTTTAAGATGTTATTTTTTCTTGCATAATCGTTAATTACACGAGTGATACCGTTTCTAAAACCTGTTAAGTGAGTACCGCCCGAATGAGTGTTGATATTGTTTGCAAAAGACAATACATTTTCAGTGTATGAATCAGTGTATTGCATTGCAATTTCAACGTTAATTCCATCTACCATTTTTTCAATGTATATCGGTTTTTCAAAAAGAACGTTTTTATTTTTATTCAAATGTTCAACATAAGAAGCAATACCGCCTTCAAAGTGGTATGTTGTTTCTTTTTCATTTTTTTCATCATGAAAAACAATTTTTAAACCTTTATTCAAAAATGCCATTTCACGAAGTCTGTTTGCAATAACTTCGCAATCTATTTCTGTTGTTTCAGTAAATATTACAGGGTCGGGCCAAAAATGAGTTTTTGTTCCGTGTTCATTTGTTTCTTTTATTTTTTGAACTTCTGTTGTAGGTTCACCCCTTAAATATTCTTGACGATGCAACCAGCCGTCACGAGCTACTTCTACTACATATTTTTCTGATAGCGCATTTACAACGGAAGCACCAACGCCGTGCAAACCGCCTGAAAC
>CALUZF010000160.1 GCA_944325165.1 Candidatus Gastranaerophilales bacterium | reverse complement strand
ATAAAAGATAAAGTTATCAAAGGCTTTACAACAAAAGAAGGTAAAGAATATTTAGCAGACTATGTTGTAGTAGCCCCCGGAAGAGAAGGTGCTGATTGGTTATCTAATCAATTCTTGAAAAATAAAATTGAAATGGTGAATAACGCAGTAGATGTAGGTGTTAGAGTTGAATTACCCGCTCCTGTTATGGAACCTATAACATCAAGATTATATGAATCAAAATTAATCTATCACACACCAACATTCGGTGATGAAGTTAGAACATTCTGTATGAATCCAAACGGCGAAGTTGTAAACGAAAACTATAACGGCATTTCAACCGTTAACGGACATTCTTATGCAGATAAGAAAACTCCAAACACAAACTTTGCCCTTCTTGTTTCAAAAAAATTCACAGAACCATTCCACGAACCAATTAAATACGGTCAACATATAGCTTCTTTAGCTAATATGTTATCAGGCGGTATCTTAGTTCAAAGATTTGGCGATTTAATAGACGGTCGCCGTTCTACTCCTCAAAGAATTAAAGAATCAATCATTCAACCAACCTTAGAATGTGCAACTCCTGGGGATTTAAGCTTAGTTTTACCATATCGTCAATTATTAAGCATAATTGAAATGCTTTATGCACTTGATAAAATCGCCCCCGGTGTCGCTTCAAGATACACTTTACTATACGGTGTTGAAGTTAAATTCTATTCTGCAAGAGTTCTTGTTTCTAATGAGCTTGAAACACTAGGAATTAAGAATTTATTTGCAATAGGCGACGGCGCAGGCGTAACAAGAGGCTTAATGCAAGCAAGCGCTTCAGGCGTACATGTTGCAAGAACAATTGCTTCAAGAGGGTAATTAATAAACATATAAAATAACCCCAAAGTGTTGAGCTTTGGGGTTATTGTTTTGCAATTATGCTTATACACCAAATTTATTTTTAAAGAATTCAACAACTGAGCTTCCAACCTTATTTACAAAGTCATAAGCGATTTGACCTGCAGCGCCTATTTTATCTAAAGCTCCTGAACCAAATTTTTGTTCTGCAAGCTCTGCTAAGGTACTTGTTAAATCTATACCGAATTCATCTTCCGCATATTCCATTATTGAGCTTCCAACATCATTTGCAACATCATAAGCGGCTTGACCTGCAGCACCTATTTTATCTAAAGCTCCTGAGCCAAATTTTTGTCCTAAAACTTGACCAAAACTAACTGCTTGTACCATGTTTACTCTCCATTCTATCTCTTAAATATAATCCTCTTTGTAAGAAAACTTACTCATTTATAAAGTTAATTTTTCAAAAATTATTGCTCTATAATAAAAATATTTCTTAACATTTTGTAACATTTTAAATATCAAAATATGCTAAAAGCCCACAAAAAACAGACTTTATGGAACAATTGCTTCAAGAGGGTAAAATTGTGGAAATATTAAGAAATAAACCAATATTTCTCAAAAACCCATTGACGACAAGATTTTAGCATGATAGTATCAAATCTATAAAGAAAGTTAACTCCGAAGGAGGTGAAAATAATGCCAGAAGTAAGAGTTCGTGAAAACGAAAATATCGAATCAGCACTAAAAAGATTTAAAAAGAAAATACAAAAAGCAGGTATCTTATCAGAAATCAAACGCAGAGAAAGATATGAAAAACCTTCAGTAAAGAAAAAAAGAAAATCTGAAGCTGCAAGAAAAAGAAAAGTATAACAATTTTAAAAGGGACTTAAATTAAGTCCCTTTTTTAATACCCTTCTCCAATTGTGTCAATCGCTTCAACTCTAATATCTGTTATTAATTCAGAATAAGAAATAACAACAATCGTTGGAATATGGCGCTCAAGCATTTGATACAAAGGCAATCTTATTCTTGGCGAACATAATATTACAGGTTGCACACCAACAGCGCTTTGAGCTCTCATAAGTGTTGTTGCAGTTGTTTCAATTAATTCCTGCACTTGCATAGGATTTAGCAAGAACATCGTTCCTAATTCTGTTCTTTGACAGCTATCATCTAATATTTTTTCCCATTCTGATGATAATGTTAAAGCGTATAAAACCTTATCTTTATTAGCATTCGACAAGCAAATTTGACGACCGAGCGCTGCTCTTAAACGTTCTGATAAAATATCGGGTTCTTTTGAAAATCTTGCATAATCGCAAAGTCTTTCAAAAATAAAAATAACATCTTTAATTGAAACTTTTTCTCTGATTAGATTTACAAAAATCTTTCTTAAATCTGATGTTGAAATAATCGTCGGAACAAGGTCATTAACTAATGTTGGGTCTTGAGATTTAACAAGCTCCATAAGCTTCAATACATCAGTTTTTGTCATAACTTCATCAACATATTTGCGAACGCACTCTTGCAAGTGTGTAACAATAACATCAACCGCATCAACCGCTTGAATTTTATCATTTTTACCGATATGTTGAGGATTTAACCAATACGCTTGCGATTGGAATGTAGGTTCAATCGAAACAATAGCATTATCAGGCAATTTTTTGCCCAATGCTTCATATTGATCAGCAATAACCATAAGTTTTCCAGGATACACTGTACCTGTTGCAACAGGATTTCCACGAATAGAAATCAAATATTCATTATCGCCAATAGCTGATGAATCCATAATTCTTATATTTGGAATAATATAACCTAAATCATCAGTAACTCTTTGCCTTAGGGCTGCAATTTTAGCTAATAATTGTCCATCTTGCTCAGGATCTGCTATAACTAATAAACCTGCTCCCACTTGCAAAGATAAAACGTCAACGCCCAATCTTTCATACATTTTATTAGGATTAACTAAATCTTGCATGTTTTGTTTAACTGCATCCAATTGACCTAATTGTTGTTGAACATCTTGATTAACTAAAACAGATAATCCGCCTAAAATCAAAATTACTGAAAACGCCAAGAAAGGAAACCAAGGCAAGCCTGTTATTCCTGATGTAGCTGCAATTAAAAGCAAAAAGCCGGAAGCCAAAAATAAACTTGTGGGCTTAGATAAAATTTGAACAGCTAAATCAGAACCCAAAGCAACACCGCCACCTGTGGCTCTTGTCATAACTATACCAGATGAAATAGCCATTAATAAAGATGGAACTTGAGCTGCTAAACCATCACCAATAGTTAGTATAGTATATTTAGAAACCGCATCCGCCGGTTGCATTCCGTTCAATAAAATACCGATAATTAAACCGCCTATGATATTGATTAAAGTAATGATGATACCAGCAATGGTATCACCTTTTACGAATTTCATTGCACCATCCATAGAACCATATAAACTTGATTCTCTTTGCAAATCCTCACGACGTTTTACCGCTTCTTCTGGTGAAATTAATCCGGCGTTAAAATCTGCGTCAATTGTCATTTGTTTACCAGGCATAGCGTCAAGCGCAAAACGAGCAGAAACCTCAGCAATACGTTCAGCACCTTTTGTAATAACCATAAACTGTACAACGGTAATAATTAAGAAAATTACACCGCCAACAACCATATTACC
>CALUZF010000159.1 GCA_944325165.1 Candidatus Gastranaerophilales bacterium | reverse complement strand
TATATGGTCAATATTATTTTCAAGAGCAAATTTTAATTCTTCATAAGATTTATTATTACCATTAAAAGAAACCTTATTCAATGGAATTTTAGCATTTAATAAAGTATAAATTTCACCCATTGAAACAACATCAAAACCAAAACCGCAATTATATAATATTTTAGCTATTGCTCCTGTCATTAGAGCTTTTGAAGCAAATAACATTTTTATTTTAGAATAATTTGAAAAAGCATCTTTATAATCTTGAGCCATTTTCAAGAGAGTATTTTTATCCATAACATATAAAGGTGTTTTAAATTCTTTAGCCAATTCGACTAAATCACATCCTGAAATTTCAAGATTACCTTTTTCATTAATTTTAGTATTTAGGGGTTTGATATTTTGATTTACATAATTAGACATTAGTATACATCACTTTCTTCTTGATAAAATTCAGAAAAAATTATACCATAGATATATTACTTTTGTTGAGAGGTAAAGATGGAAAACGCTAAAATTCTTTGTTCAAGAAATATAATAATTTTTATTCTGATAGTAAGTTTAATTACTTTATCTATATTTTCACTAGATATTATAATGATGTTATTTGCTTCATTTGTAATTACTTGTGCAATAAGCCCAACCATAAATAAAATGGAAAAATATATGCCAAGAGTATGGGCAGTAACATTAATACTATTTGCAATGATTTTAGCAAGCTTTTTAATTATTGCTCCATTGATTACAATCAGCGCAAAAGAAGCAATTAATCTAATAGGCAATTTCCCAAATGCAATAGATGATGTTGAAAAACTTTTGAGTTTTCAAATTTTTGGTAAAAGTTTATCAAGCTATATTACAATTGAATCTTTAAAAGAACCCCTAACCCAAGGCGCTCAACAATTATTTGAAAATTCAATAGTGGCAGGAAAATGGCTTGCAAATTTCTTTACAACAATTTTTGCAATAGCAATTACTGTTTTTTATTTTGCTTATGATGAAAAAAGACTAAAAGATAAATTTATTGAATTTTTCCCAGAAAAACACAAAGAACAAGCCTTAAAAATATTTGATAATATTGCTTCAAAAGTAGGTAACTATGTTTTTGCGCAAGGTATTGCAATGGTGTTTGTAGGAGCTGTTACTACGATAGGACTTTTAATTTTTACAAATAACACCCATGCATTTTTGCTTGGTTTTATAACTTGTGTATTTGATATTATCCCTGTAATAGGTCCTGCTTTAGCAATAGGTATAGGTTTAATTACAAGCGTAAGCGATGGATTTGTTGCAGTATTAATTACATTTATAGTATATATGGTAGCTCAATGGATGCAAAATCAGCTCTTAAGACCTGTTGTTTTTGGAAAACTACTAAACATGCACCCTTTAATGATAATTATATCTTTATTGATTGCAGCAAGATTTTTAGGCTTCTGGGGTGTGATTTTATCACCTGTTATAGCTAGTGTAATCTGCGTTTTAGTTGATGAGCTATATCTAAATCGAATTAATAACAAAGAATAATTATGGAAAAATTTCTTTATAAAAGACAAATTGAAAAAGACCCTAAATTAAATGTTTGGTTTATGTATCCTGCAATAGAAAGCTTTGCTATGGCTTCTTTAGGGTTTTTATCAATTTATAAAATGATGGATTTAGATAGTGAATTATATGTTGAGCGAATTTATTCTGATACAAAAACAACCGAACTATCAACAGATTGTGTCGATTGTGCCGGATTTTCTTTCAGTTTTGAAATTGATATTTTAACCATAATTAAAATGTTAAAAAAATATGAAATTCCTCTAAAATCATCTCAAAGAGAGGAAAATCATCCGCTAATTTTTGCAGGAGGCCCTGTTTTAATGGCAAACCCGCTGCCATTTGAAGAATTTTTTGATTTTATTTCAATTGGAGAAAAGGTTTCAACTAAAAAAGCGCTTGATGAATTAAAAAAATGCTCTGATTTATCAAGAGATGAAAAATTGAAACGCTTGAGCGAAATTGAAGGAATTTATGTTCCAAAATATAAAAAAGAAAAAATTAAAATTATAAGAGATGATTTAAATGATGAAATCATCTACACGCCGATTTTATCGCCAAAAAGCTATTTTAGCGATTCTTTTGTAATTGAAATAGAACGAGGATGTCCAAAAATGTGCAAATTTTGCATTGCAAGCTGGATAAACTGTCCAACAAGATTTGTACCTTATGAAAAAATTGAAAAAGCTATTGATTTCGGGCTTCAACACACTGATAAATTGGCTCTTATGGGTGCTTATGTTGCAGGACATCCGGATTTTGAAAAAATTATCAATCATATTTCAAAATATTGTAAATCAAGACCGATAGAGCTTTCTATTTCATCATTGAGAGCAGATTTAGCTGATGAAAATTTAATTAAAATGCTTGTTGAATGTAATCAAAAAACAGCAACCATAGCTCTTGAAGCAGGAAGCCAAAGATTAAGAGATTACATTAAAAAAGATTTATCAGAACAACAAATTCTAAATACCCTAAAAACCGCACAATTAAACGGTTTAAAAGGTATGAAAATATATACAATGATAGGACTTCCGACAGAATGTGACGAAGATATTGAAGAATTAGTTAATATCGTTTCAAAAATGAAAGCTCAAATTAAAAAATTAAAAACACCTTTTGAATTAACTATTTCAACTTCAACATTCATTCCAAAAGCTCAAACTCCTTTTGAAAATGTCAAAAGAGTAGATAAAAAAACTCTTGAAAAAAGACTTAATTACCTTAAAAAGTCCTTTCATAAACTAGGAGTTACTTTTAGACCCTCAAGCGTTGAGTGGGATGTTATTCAAGCAATATTATCAAGATATGATAATTCTTTAGCTGATTTATTGATTGAAGTTGTTGAAAAAGGCGGTAATTTAGGCGCATTTAAACAAACTTGGAGAGAACATTATAAAAAAGGAATACTGCCTTCATTTGATGAAGTATCGCAAATTCCTTTTGATAATTCAAAAGAGCCAAAATGGCACTTTATTGATACAGGAGTTAAATTATAATAAAAAAGCCTTTTTTAAAAAGGCTTTTTTCATCGAAGTTCTAAGAATGTTTTACAAAAGACTAACTTGGTTTATCATAGCAAGATTATTTAAATGTGCATTTATAGCAGAACCTTTATATAAGTTTGTAGAATAATTTTGTTGAAAATTAATATAAAGATTTTCAACATAATTTTCCAAATCTCTTATTTCTTGTCTCAGCTCATCATCATCGCTCAGTCCTTTCAATAAAAGACTGAGCTCATCTTTGATATCATCGATATCATCTTTAGGATCTTCATTAAACTGAATATTCAATTGATACATCAAATCCGCCCAAGGTCTTTGAGAGTAAGGAATTTCATCATCTTCTTCCGATTGCTCATTTCTTTTTGCTTCTCTGGCATTTTGTAGCAACTGAATATTTAATTTTTCATTATCAGTAGGAACAAGCCCATATTTGCGCATTTCATCTTCAAGAGGAGATTTTTTCTTCTCTTGTTCATCTTTATTAATCCTATA
>CALUZF010000158.1 GCA_944325165.1 Candidatus Gastranaerophilales bacterium | reverse complement strand
AGAATCGGAAGAAATTGATGATAATTTAGCAAGAAACTTAACAAATTTGGAATTAGTAAATATACAAAAAGATAAAGCTGATTTAATTTTGTCAGGAGAACTTAATACTAAAAGAAATGAAAAGTTTAATTATCTTAACCTATACGATATGGGACAAAAAGTTAAATTAGAATCTATTGATAATTCATTAAGATTAATTAATCAAGGAGCCTCTGGTTCAGCATGTGAATTACTGGAATATATTATTGGTTCAAAAGAAATGCCTTCAAACAATTCAGCAAGAAAAGAAAATGACAATAAAGATAAATATATCGCTGGATTAGATAATTCTCAAAAACAAGCTTTCTTAATGGCAACAGATGGCTCACCAGTTAGTTTAATTAAAGGCCCACCAGGAACCGGAAAAACTTATGTTATCAACGCAATAGTTCAATACATAACAAAGGAATTAAAGCAAAAAGTCGTTATTTCATCACAAACACATGTCGCTATTGATAATGTATTGGATGAATTGATGGAAAACTATGACTTGATTATTCCAAATAGAATTACCAATAGAAGAAATCGTTACTCCGGTGAAGAAATTGATGCAACATTATATAAAACTTGGGCTAAAAAATTTGAAAATCATAATGCTAGAGCAACTGATAAAAAATTATCAAAAGCAATTCTTGATGATATGAAAAACTTTAAGGGCGAAAACTTATTTAGATTTTCGCAAGATGCTACAATGGCAGATTATTCTGTTTTAGGAGCAACAACAACCACAAGTGCGATTGGTGGTAAAAAAGGTCTTGAATTATTAGATGGATATGATTGGTTAATAATTGATGAAGTTTCAAAGTGCCCTATTACCGAAGTTTTAAGGTATTTGCCTTATGTAGAAAGAATAATTATGGTTGGAGATGACTTCCAGCTAGCACCACTTTTGGAATTCACAAAAGCAGATGTTAAAGATTTACCTTCTTATGATGAAGATAAATTTGATAAACTTGAATCTATATATCAAAAATCAGTATTTGCAAATACATTAGAAAAAGCTCGTAAAGCAGGAAGAATGATTGAATTGAATGTAAACTATCGTTCAGTAAAAGCTGTCTTAAATGCTTACAATATTTTCTATGGTGGTAGATTACAAAATATGAGAGAGGTTGTAAAACCTACAAAAGTTCAATTTAATAACTTTGATAAATATGAAGACAAAGATATATTCTTTGTTGAAGTTAAAAATGGGAAAGAAGCGAAAGAAGGCACTTCAAGATATAATGTTGAAGAATTAGAGGCAACAGCAGATATACTTAAAGATTTAATGAAAACAGTTGTAAACCCAATTAGTGTATCAATTTCTGCCATCTTCCCTTATGCTGCACAAATTGAAAAATTTCAAAAAAAATACAAAGAACTTATAAACTCTGCTAAAAAACACTTCAAAAGTTTTGAAATTGATACAGTTGATGCTTTTCAAGGACGAGAAACAGATATTGTTCTTGTAAATACAGTTGTAACTACATCACAAGGAAATTTCTTAAACGAATTTAGAAGAATAAATGTATCTATGTCAAGAGCAAGAGACAAATTATTTGTCTTTGGTAATTCGATTAGTTTAGGACAAATTGAAATGAATGTAAATGGTGGCAATAAAAGAACATACTTTAGAGAAATTATTGAAGACATAAGAAGATATGGAAAAATAATTGAATTTAATGGAGTTGATGGAGGGTTAGATTATGGTTCAAATAAACCTAAAATTAAAGTTATCTAAAATTAGATATGGAATTAAAGTGTCTTATAACACTTTTGAAAAGGCAACTTATGACCAATACTTAATGTCAAGTTTAGCATTGAGAAGCAAAGATGAAACTCAAGCATATCAATACATAGATGAAATAACTGGTTCAGGTAGTTTGAATGCACATTTTAAGAATTTATATAATAAAGCGAAATTGTTAAGCGAAGAACAATTAAGAGATGTAATGAATAATTCTTTGTACCCAATGTTAAGAATAGACAAAAGTAACTCTTATATATATTATCCACAATTAGATATTTCTGTATTTAACAATAAAATTTATACTGGTGATTTTGGTAAATATGAGGATTTGATAGAAAGATTATACATACAAGAAAAAGTTATTGAATCTGAAGTTTTTGAAAAAGGAAATGATGAAAGACCAGAACCTTATTCAATTCAATTAGACAATGATATTGTTAAAGTAAAAATTGTAGATGAATGGATACCATTGGATACAACAATTTTTCAAGAAATATTTGTTAATGATTTATCAAGTATAAATAAATTTGAAGGAAAAGTACATGATGGTGCTGATGGTTCTAATTGGTTTACTTTAACAAATTCTGTCATAAACAATATGTATTCAAACAACAATTACTTTTATGAAGATGGCGACCATTGTCTAATTAGAAATGAAGATGTTAGAAAAACTATAGTATCACAAGTAGCTGGTTTCTATATATACAAAGAAGAAATTATTCCTTATATAAACAACAAAGAATTATGTGAAAAAGTACTTTCTATATTAAAATCTAATAAATCAATAAATGAATTTAAGACGAAGTCTTTAATTACATTGTTAACATATTCAGATGATTTAATTGCACAAGATATAATAAACTACATACTCGCAAGAAAAGATTCCAAAGAATTAGCTCTTATGGGTATTGAATTATTAAACAAAGGTATAGAGAAAAAATGGGAAGATGAAGCACTTAAATGTTTCCTAAATTATGCCGATAGTTCATCATATAGTTTGATTTACAAAGCAAATCCTAAATTGATAAAAGATATTCAGACACTTATTTTAATAAACCCAGATTATTTGACAACCAAACACAAAAAAGAAGTTGAAGAATACAAAAAAGACAGACAAGCTAAAATTGATACGATTAAAAATATCATTGGTGAAGTTACTGCTAGCGGTATAAGAGAAAGTGTAAAGCAATTAAAAGCAAATAGCGAAACAAAAAAATTTTCAAAACTTGCGAATAAATATATCGGTCATAGCAAGATTAATTATGAAGAATCTACAATAAAAGAGCTAGATAAATACTTAAAAGAAATTACTGAAATGCACAATTTGGAAAAAATTCTTAATTTGCAAATAATAAAAGAAAAGGAAGCAAAATAGCTTCCTTTTTTGTTAATCAATATATTTTCTTGTTGAACACGCAGTCTTTAATCTTTTGCCATTTATATCAATTTTATTTTTATATTTTGATTCATAATATTTATCACGAAGATAAGTTCTTTTATAGAATGTATCTTGACTATATAAGACATTATGAAATTTGTTTTGCACATTATAGTTGACTATTTGCTTAACTATATATTTTCTTGTTCTATATACATTCGTTGCATTTTCAAACATTTCTTTAATTTGCATTTGAAATATTCTCCTTTTCGTTCAGTTTTTTCAATAAATAATCAATAAACTCTTTGTTGAGTAGGCGTATATATTCACGAGTATAACAAAGTTTAGCCGACAATGACTCTTGTGTATGACCTGACATATACAACGAATAATA
>CALUZF010000157.1 GCA_944325165.1 Candidatus Gastranaerophilales bacterium | reverse complement strand
TTAAGCACTACGATGGCGACGTAGAAATCTTTGATTTCAACAGGAGCAAAGAAGCCACGAAGGCAGAAGCGTTGAGCTTGTGCCGAGTGCGTAGACCGTACCTCATAGTTAAAACATTGATAATTGAATAAATTTTCGGGATGTAGCAGGGACCCCGTTGTGAAGCAATGGGGGTGCGCAAAGCCCGAGGGTATAAAATAAAAACAAACATTGATAATTGAATAAATTTTCGGGATGTAGCGCAGCTTGGTAGCGCACCTCGCTTGGGACGAGGGGGTCGCAGGTTCGAATCCTGTCATCCCGATTTTTTGTATTTATAATAAAAAATATGCAAGGGATAATTTTCTCTTGCATATTTTATTTATTATTTTTTTCTGGTTACTTGCCAAACTCCTGTTGGAATAAGCTCTCTTTGAGTCTTTTTAATTATTTCTTCTATTTCTTCCCATTCTTTTTCTATTGCTTCTTTAAGAGTTGCGTTATTTGGGTTATTTACCGATTCAAGGTATTTTTTATACCATGCTTCACCTTTTGTTTTATATTCGATTATTTGTTGCGCTTTTTTGATTTCATCATTATAATATGCTTCAAGCGCAGGCGTTAGAGTGCCTTTTTTTCTCATTTGCTCCATTTTTGATTTAAACTCTCTAATTAAAAAGGCATATCCTTTTTGTTCTGCCAATACTTCTTCTCTTGAGAATTGGTAGCTATTGTATTCTTCCTGTGTTGCGCCAAATATTTTTATACCGCTTACTTTTGCGTTTCCTTCCATTGTTTCAAGTTTGCCATTTAGTGATTCTATTGCTCTTTTTTGTTCTTCTAAAGTTAATTTGGGCATAGCTGAAGTGTCTATATTTGTTATATTTGTCATAATATTAAATCTTGTGTTGTGTGACATAGAATACTTAGTCAACATTTCAATTGCTTCATCTCTTGATGAGAATTGTTGAATGAAATCGGGATTATCATCAATTAATTTGGTAATTTTAGCTAGTAGCTCTCTTTGTGTTTCGTTTTCTAATTTTGTTTTATCACCAATTAAATCTCCAAGGGCATAGCGCACCCCTTCAGCTTTTGTATATAAATTGTTTCTTGAAAATTCTTCAAATTCTTTTTTCATTTTTTCTGATAATTTTGGCGGTTCTATTGTTTCAAACCCAAAAAGGCCACCTTTGACGATTATTTTTTCTCCTTCACCTTCATAAATTCTTGAAATTAATTTTTCTATTATTAAATTCTGAATCACGTTTTTATCCAAGCGATTTCTTAAAAGAGCTTCTTCAAAGTGTGTTCCTTCATGCATTAATGTTTCTTCTAGGCTAAATCCACCTATTTTGTATGAATTTATATTTATTCCAAGAGTGTTTGTTTTTTCATCGTAATATCCGTATCTGGATGTATCTCTTGCTTCAATTATGAGTGTTGGAGCATATTTTTTATCTATGCCTTTGTCAGCCAATATTTTATCAAATATAGTTCGTATCTCTTGTTCTATTTCATCATCGCTCATTTTTGCTCTTCTTTTTCCTTCGATTGTTTTTGCAAAATCAGCAACAAAGGTTGATACTTTATTATCATCATAAACTACCTTAGAAGTTACTTTTTTGTCATATAAGTGATCTATGCCGAGTTGTCTTCTGATATATTCGGGCTGTTTAGAATAGATAGCTTTTACTCCATCATCTGTTTTAAAAGTTTGATTTATAACCTCTTTTAATTTGCCGTTTTTATCGTATAAGTATTCTTTTTGCGAAAATTCATCAACTAATTCTTTAAAATTCTTAGTTGATTTTTGCATTAAACCATTTTTATATTCAACCACATAAACATCCCCTTTTTGGGTTGTTTTTGTTAAAGTTCCGCTAAAAGGTTTTTTGCCTCCTCGAAGTGCAATGCCTTTTTTAAATTCTCCGCCTAACTTTCTAAATTCATCAAATGTAAAATTATTATTTTTTCCTTTTTTTGAATTTATTATAGCTCCTGCTACTAAACCAATGCCAATAGCGCCTACAACTGCTGCTTTTATGATTGTTTCTTTTTTATTCTTTTGAAAAATATCATTTGTTAATGTATTAGAAACATTGATTGCTTTATTTTTCCTTCTTAATGTTTGGTTTTTAATTTTTCCATTAAAATTGATAGGTTGAATATTGTTCATTTTGTTACTCCAAGTATTACAAGAGTACAAAACAACTGATATATTTAAATTGCCTAAAATTAATTTTTTATCTTATTTTTGTAACAAAAATATTATTTTAGAACATGTTTTATGATTTGCGCTTCAATATATTGAGCGATTTCTTTTTTATCGCAAGTTACATCAATAATTTCATCATTTTTTGTTATTATTCTTGCAAAGTGTTTTGTTGAGGATTTTTTGTTTTCAATATTTTTGATATTATCGAAAGATATAACGATATAATTAAACGAGCTGATTTTATTCAGATTTGCACAATATATAATTCTCTCTCTTGTAAAATCAATAATAAATTTTGTGTAAATAGTTGTATTTATTAATTTGTCAATGTTGTAGCAAAAACTGTGTGCAATTTTTTTCAAATTATAGTCTATTATAAAGTCTTCAAAGTCAGCTATTTGTTGCTGATGTGCCATGTAGTTTATTGTTCTGTTTTCATCTTTTATAATAAATAATATTCTGTTGTCTTTGTATATGATATCTTCGATTTTAGACAGATTAACAGATTGGAGCGAACTTATGCCGTTTGTTAAATAGACTGTGTTGTTATAATTGTCATAATATATTGAATTTTCTTTGATTTCAGTATATTTATCTTTTATGCTTTCAATCATTGAATCAAAAATATTAAAAAGAAAATTTTTATCGTAGTTAAATAATTGTTGTTGTATTCCAAAAATTGGTGCTTCAAAATATCTGTATTTTGTGTCTATTGTAAAATGTTCTCTTCTTAAGTTTATTTTCCCCATTTGAGGCTTAAAGCCTGTTTTTATGTAGGCAAAATTGTTATCTTTTTTGCTGTATGCCCAATAATAACTACATTCCCAATCGCTTGAATCAAACATATCAAATCTTTGTTGGGGATATTTTGTTTCTATTTTTTTGATTAGCGACATTTCATATATATTTCTTATAAAATCGCTTAGTTTTTTGTTTATCGGGTAGATGTTAAGCGTTTTATATTCGCCTTTTTTAAGATAATGGATTTTTATAATCGTTCTTTTTTCAATTTTTTCAATAAAAGGCAGTGCAATTTCTTCATATTTATAATAACCTGTGTTTTTAGGGTTAAAATTTTCTATGAGTGCAATTTTTGTTTGCTTTTTATTTAATGCAAGTGAAAGATGTTTGTTTATATATTGAATATCGATGGGATAAAAGCCCATTAAATCAAGTACATCTTGAATTGATTGTATTGTTTTATTTTTATTATCTTTATCAATATTGATTTTTAATAAAAATAGAACAATTAAAATTGATGCAATCAATAATACAAATAAAGTTATAAATATTATATTCATTTACCTTTGTAACTTTCTTCCAATGACCAGCATTGTCTTGTTAAATAAAAACTATCCATTATATTT
>CALUZF010000156.1 GCA_944325165.1 Candidatus Gastranaerophilales bacterium | reverse complement strand
TTATTTCTGTTTTCACACAAAGAACACTTTTTGCAATTTTGCACTTGAACCTTTAATTCATTCAATTTATCTAAAGTGTTTTGCATAATAATCAACCTTTATGATTTATATTCAATTTCAAAACCAAACAAGCTTGAAACAGATTTATCGTCATGAATTCTTGAAATTGCTTCACCTAACAAAGGTGCAACGCTAACTTGTTTAATTTTTTCTGGAATTACAGTATCTTTTAGAGGAATTGTATTTGTAACAACCACTTCCTTAATTGGTGCTGCTTCAAGTCTTTCTAGTGCAGGGCCAGAGAATACAGGATGAACCGCACAAACATAAACATCTTTTGCACCATGCTCTTTTAACATTCTTGCAGCTTCGCAAATTGTTCCTGCTGTATCAATAATATCATCAAACATAACGCAAACCTTATCTTTTACTTCACCTATAATATTACAAGCTATTGCGCTATTGTGTTTATCACGACGTTTATCAATAATTGCAATAGGAGCACCAACTTGTTTTGCTAATGCTCTTGTTCTTTTAACGCCGCCCATATCCGGTGAAACACAAACAAGCTCAGCACCATCTAAATTTATATTTTTTACATAATTCACTATAACAGGTGTAGCATAGATATGATCAACCAAAATATTGAAGAAACCTTGTATTTGACCTGTATGCAAATCCATTGTAAGAACTCTTGTTGCGCCTGCTTGAGTTAATAAATCAGCAACAAGCTTAGCTGTGATTGCTTCTCTACCTGAGGCTTTTCTATCTTGTCTTGCATAGCCATAATAAGGAATTACAGCTGTTATTGATTTTGCGCTCGCACGTTTAAAAGCATCCAATAAAATCAATAATTCCATTAAATTTTCGTTAACAGGAGAACAAATAGGCTGAACTATAAAAACATCATCGCCACGAACAGAATCTTGAATTTGAACATAAATTTCACCATCTGAAAAGTTTTTAATTGTTATAGGTTCAAGAGTTGTTCCTAAATATTTTGCAATTTCTTGCGCTAAAGCGTTATTTGAACGTCCGGAAAAAAGCTTAATATCGTGGGTTGGAAGAATATTTTTCAATTCACTAAGCTGTGTTTCAAGTTCAAGACTCATTATTTTTTCTCCTTAATGTTTTTAACCCAATTTTTATATTCTTTTTGTTGAGCTCTGCCCATAGCCAAAGCATTTGCTTCTACATCTTTTGTAATACAGCTTGAAGCTGCAACTAAAGCATTTTCTCCTATTTGAACAGGAGCAACTATAACAGAGTTTGAGCCTATTGATACACCATTTTCCAATACAGAGCGTTTCTTTTCTTTTGTTATTGAATTGTAATTTGCAAAAATTGTTCCTGCTCCAATATTTACATGGCTTCCCAATTCAGCGTCACCTATATAACTTAAATGACAAACATTAGTATTTTTTGCTATTTGTGCATTTTTTAGTTCAACAAAATTACCAATTTTACACCCCTCAGCAACCTCACAATTGCCTCGCAAGTGGGCCATAGGACCAATTTTACATTTCTTAGCAATTTTATTTTTTCCTTCAATATAAGTATTAGGATAAATTATTGTATCAATTCCAATTTGAGTTTCAGGAGAAATATAAGTAGAGTTAGGATCAACAATCGTAACACCTTTTGTCATTAATTCATCAAGATATCTTTTTTTCATTATATTTGAAGCAATGGCTAAATGTTGTCTTGAATTAATTCCAAAAATTTCTTCATTATCTTCACATAGATAACCCATAACTCGATATTGATTTTCCCTTGCCCATTTAACAATATCCGTTAAATAATATTCGCCTTGAGCGTTATTATTTTTTAAATCATTAAAAGCTTTTCTGATTTTTGCCCAATTTAGGCAATACACACCGGCATTTACTTCTTTAATTTCTTTTTGATATTCGTTAGCATCCTTTTCTTCAACAATTTTCATTATTTCATCTTTTGTGCTTCGAATAATTCTGCCATATCCTGTGGGATTATCAAATTTTGTTGTCATAACAGTTAAATCAGAACCATTGTCTTCATGAAATCTGATTAATTTTTGCAATGTAGATGTTGTAATTAAAGGAGTATCACCGCATGTTATAATAACTGTTCCAAGATATCCATGAAGCATAGGAACTGCTTGAGCTACCGCATGACCTGTTCCTAGCTGGTCTTTTTGCAAGGTTGTTCTAACATATTTATAATTAGCATTTAAATATTCATCAACATCATGTGCACCATGACCTATTACAACAATGCTTTCTGTTTTATAAGGTAATTTTTTTATGCTATCCAAAACCCATCCTATTAAAGGTTTAGCAAAAATCTCATGTAATACTTTAGGTAAATTAGACCTCATTCTGGTACCTTTTCCGGCTCCTAGAATAATTGCTCTAATTTCTTTTTCCATAGTAAATCCGCCTTTATTTAATTTTGTTTTTTACAGTGATTTTCTCATAAAAATTTGTTTTATAGAATACAATAAAGTATTTTTTGCACATATTTTTACAAAATTTAACCCTTGTGCAAAACAAGGGTTAATTATTTTATCTATCTGTTAATTACATCATTTATATCTTCTTGATCATGCGCTCTTTTAGAGTTCACCGCATTAATTGTTTTTTCCTGTTTCATAGTGTCCATAGCGTCATTTTTCCAGCTTTCAAAATCAAAATTATTTTGAATATACCAGCCGATACCAGCAATAACAAAAACGATTAATAATTTACCCATCTCATACTCCTTTTTTATTTATTTTATACCATTTTTCAAAATAGCAAGCAAGCAAAAAATTATGCTATAATTTTTCTATGATAAAAATAGGAATAATCGGCTTAGGTTTAATTGGAGCATCAATTTTAAAAGCACTTCATAACAATGAAGATTATGAGCTTTTTTGCAATTCAAATTCATCATTTAAAAATGCACTCAAATATACAAAAAATTCTTCAAATAATATTAAAATCATCTCTAAATGCGATATTATTTTTATCTGTACAAAAGCCTCAAAAACACTAGAAACACTAGAAAAATTAAACACGTTTTTAAATAAAAAAACTATTGTCGTTGATGTTTGTTCAATTAAAAAAGATTTATTAAATAAAATTTTTAATTTTAATTTTATACTATCCCATCCTATGGCAGGAAGCGAAAAAAGCGGTTTTAGCGCAAGCAATAAAAATTTATTTAAAGATTGTAAATGGTTAATTGAAAAAGAGAATAAAATTCTTAAAAAAATAATTCTTGATTTAGGCGCAAAGCCATATAAAATAGATATGAATAAACATGATGAAATGTGTGCTCAAATTTCACATTTGCCTACAATTTTGTCATTTTTGTTATTTAACTCGTCTTCTAAAGACGCACTCAAAATAGCTTCAAGCGGTTTTAGAGATACTACAAGACTCGCTATGACAGAATATGACCTTGCTTTTTCAATGTATAAAAATAACGAAAAAAATATTTTAAACGCATTTAAAAAATTAGAAAATGAATTAAACAACTTGAAAAATTTATCCGATGATGAGAAAATCAAGTTATTTAAATCTGTTGCAGAAAAAAGAGCAAAAATGTAT
>CALUZF010000155.1 GCA_944325165.1 Candidatus Gastranaerophilales bacterium | reverse complement strand
ATATGTAAATATATTGACAAGTATTTAAATGTGTGTATATAATTTAAAAAGAATAGTCAATATATCAATTACTAATGTAAATATACTATAAATATCATCATTGTGGCAAAAATGTTGATATTTTGTAATGCCCTTTTGTATAGGGTGAAGGTTTAAAAGGATAACAATGAAAAAGATTTTTGGTTTTTCGCTTGTCGAAATCGTTGTAGCGCTTATTATCATAAGTGTCATAACAGCAGCTCTGGCACCTATCATAACTAAGAAAATGAAATCAAACCAAGTAAGTATTACAGGCGGTAGCGGCGGAGGTGTAACTTCGGAGATAACAACACAATGCACCGAAAAATTTTCATCAAGTTGCAAGTTGTGTACAAACTCATACTGTATTCAGTGCGAGTTAGATAATTGCGCTTCCGGAACTTATGTTGAAAATAAATCATGCTCTTGTAAAACATGTGATTACTTATTTCCAAATTGTGTTGAATGTGATAATACCAAATGTACAAAATGTAAAGATAATAATTATTACATAAAAGATGGTGTGTGCACTAATTGCCCGTCAGATAAAATATGTGATGGCGTTAATGCCTATGATGAAAGCTATTGTGATAACCCGCCAGATGGGTACTATTGCGATGGAGGAAATATTAAAAAATGCGTTGATAAATATTCATTATATTGCTCAACATGTAATGCAACACAATGTCTAAGTTGCCAAAGTGGGTACTATTTATCAGGTAAACAATGCCTTGCTTGTATTTCAGGATGTGATACTTGTAGCAATTCTACTACTTGCCAAAAATGTAGTTCTTGGGCAGTATTAAATTCTACTTCAAACAAATGTGTTTCATGCTGGTCAACATCGGTAATCCCAAATTGTCAATTTTGCACGTCTACAACTAATTGCACAAAATGTATGGGTGGATACTATATTAACTCATCAAAAAAATGTTCCCCATGCACAGATATAGCAAATTGCACTCAATGTAGCAATTCAAGCACATGCACACTTTGCGCATCAGGATATTTTCTTAATTCATCAAACAGTTGTTCACCATGTTCTATATCTAATTGCAGTATATGCAATAACGATGGAACATGTACTATTTGCAACCAAGGATATACACTATCAGAAGATAAAAAATCATGCGAAAAAGACGATGGCAAGTTCAATTGTTCGGATGGTAACTTTATCAAAATAGGAAATCTATGTGTTACAAGAAAAAACATGGGAGATAGTTCGACGCTTAGAATTCCAAATACCATTACAGTAGTAAAACCAAGTGATGAATATTGTTATTCTGAAACAGAAAAATGTTGTTGGAGCGGTGCAACAGGTGGTACAAGCGAAAGCACAAGTTGCAATGACAATAACGGCGGTTATTCGGGATGTAATAGAACTGTTTGCAATTATAACGCAGCAAAAGAAATTTGTGCAAAATTTAACTATGGAGGAAAAGTCTGGAGATTGGCAACATTAGAAGAAGCACAAAGCTGGAAAACAGCAACCATAGGCTTAGGTTCAAATGGAATGATGTTATGCACGCATTTGGAATCAGGAGTAAATGTAACACTATGTCCTCAAACTTCATATTGCAAAGGTGCAGATTTAAATAGATGCACAATGTGGCATAGTTTCCTAGAAAGCAGTACAGACGGCTTAACTGTACCCAGCGCTGATATATCAGCAGGAAATTTTAACTTTTCAAACATAAGCCCAATGACAGCTTCATCTGTTCGCTGTGTTACAGAGATGGATGATGAATAAACTAAATTTATATTATTTTTTAAACCATACAGGAGAGTATATACTCTCCTTTTTTTTCATAAAAAACTATCAAATTTAAAATTTATATGTATAATAGTAATAACTATGAAAAACAAAGCAAAATTAATCATATTTACAGGTCCATCCGGTGTCGGAAAAGGGACGATACTTACAGACTTTTTTAAAAAGGTAGACAACAATATCGTCTATTCAATTTCCAACACAACAAGAAACCCAAGAGATGGCGAAATAAACGGCATGCATTATTTTTTCATCTCAAAAGAAGAATTTGAAAAAATGATTAAAGACAATCAATTCTTAGAATATGCTTGTTATAGCGGTAATTACTACGGCACGAATAAAAAATTTGTCGATGAAAAAATTAATGAAGGAAAAAGTGTTCTTTTAGAAATTGAGCTTCAAGGCGCTCTGCAAGTTATGGAAAAATGCCCTAATGCAGTTACTATTTTTATCAAACCCCCAACATTTGAAGAACTTGAAAAAAGGCTAAGAGGCAGACACACAGAATCAGAAGAAGTAATTCAAAAAAGATTACTCGCAGCAAAAGAAGAATTAAAAAATGCGGATAAATTCCACTATGTAATAGAAAATGACATAGTTGAAAAAGCTGTAGATGAGTTAATTTCAATATATAAAAAGGAAACTCGATAAATGAAAAATATACTAATTGGTATCACTTCATCAATTTCAGCTTATAAAATATATGAACTTATCAGACTTTATAAAAAAAATGATTTTAATGTAAAAGTAATTACAACACCCAATGCGCTTAATTTTATATCACCGCTTGTTATTGAGACATTAAGTGAAAATAAAATCTATTGTGAACAATTTAAATCAAGAGATGATGTAGAACATATTTCTCTTGCAAATTGGGCTGATATATTTGTTATAGCACCAATAAGCGCAAATACTATTTCAAAGCTTGCGCTAGGTTTAGCAGACAATCTTTTATCAAGCGTATTTTGCGCATATTTAGGATATAAAAAACCGATTTTATTAGCTCCAGCTATGAATACGGGAATGTGGGAAAATCCTATCATTCAAAATCATATTGAAACTCTAAAAAAATATAATTGCGATTTTATTGAACCCCAAGAAGGCTTTTTAGCCTGCGGTACAAAAGGAAAAGGCAGATTAGCGCAAATTGATTTTATTTATCAAGAAACCTTAAGGAATTTATTTCAAAAAAAAGAAAATAACTCAAAAAAAATACTGATAACACTTGGCGGAACAAGAGAAAATATAGATTCAGTAAGATTTATAACCAATGCCTCATCAGGGAAAATGGGGACTGCAATTGCTGATTGGGCTTATTATTTAGGTTTTGAAGTTAGCGTTATATCAACCATAAAATTAGATAAACCCTATAAAATAATTAATGTTAATTCAGCGGATGAAATGCTTGAAGAATTAAATAAACAAGATTTTGATTATTTAATTATGAGCGCTGCAGTTAGCGATTTTAAAGTAGAAAATAAGTCAGAATTTAAAATATCCAAGGAAAATACGGGCGATTATTTAGAATTAAAATTAATAAAAAACCCAGATATTATAGCGACAATAGCCCAAAATAAAAAAGAAAATCAAAAAATTATAGGTTTTTGCTTGACTGATAAAGACTTGATTAATTGTGCACAAAATAAATTAAAAAATAAAAATCTTGATTATATTATTGCAAACGATGTTAAAACAGCACTTAACACAGATAAAAACAAGGTTACAATTATTGAAAAAAGTGGTAGAATTATAGATATAGATTTAGATACAAAAGAAAATATCGCCAAAAAAATCTTGGAGGTTGTTTGTGATTAAAAC
>CALUZF010000154.1 GCA_944325165.1 Candidatus Gastranaerophilales bacterium | reverse complement strand
AGATTTTTTGTCCGATTTTTTTTTATAATTCTTCAAAAGTTAGGGGCCTATTATCTTTTGCACAAGGCAATCTAAAACCAAAATCAACAAGAACATCTTTTCTTGCTCTATCTCCAAAATACATACCTTTTAGTTGAGGAATAGTTACATGTGATTCATCAATTACAACTAAAAAATCATCACCAAAATAATCCAATAAAGTCGCAGGAGGTGTTCCTTCTTTTCTTCTTTCAATAATACGAGAATAATTTTCAATACCGGAACAATAACCCATTTCTTTAATCATCTCAATATCATAATTAACTCTTTGGGATAATCTTTGAGCTTCCACTATTTTATTTTGATTTTTTAGCTCAACTAATCTATCATTTAACTCTTTTCTAATTAAATCAATGGTTTCATCGGTTTCTTCATCATAAGATAAATAATGCACGGCAGGATAAATAACAATTTCAGATGGTTTTTCAAGGATTTCACCTGTTATAGCGTCAATTCTTGTAATTGATTCAATTTCATCACCAAAAAAAGAAATTCTATTTATAACTTTTTCATAACTTGGCATAATTTCAATCACATCACCGCGAGCCCTAAAAGTTGAGCGTTTTAATTCAACATCATTTCTTTCATATCTAACACCTACAAGATAAGTCAATAAATCTTTTCTTGAAATCTCTTGACCAACAACTAAAGTAACCGTTCCTTTAAAATAATTTTCGGGCAAACCCAAACCATAAATACAAGAAACGGAAGCAACAACAATTACATCATCTCTTTCATAAAGACTTCTTGTAGTATTGTGTCTTAATCTATCTATTTCATCATTGATTGTTGCTGATTTTTCAATATAAGTATCTGTTCTAGGAATATATGCTTCTGGCTGATAATAATCATAATAAGAAATAAAATATTCAACCGCATTATTTGGAAAAAGCTCTTTAAATTCATTGTATAATTGAGCTGCTAGAGTTTTATTATGAGCAATAACAAGAGTTGGCTTTTGCACTTTTTCAATTACATTTGCAATTGTAAAAGTTTTCCCAGAACCTGTAACTCCTAACAAAGTTTGAGAAGACATATCAGAATTAATCCCGTCAACAAGTGCCTTTATGGCTTTTGGCTGGTCTCCTGATGGTGTCATGTTTGATGCAATTTTAAACAAATTATGTTTCATAATGAAATTTTAACATGCACAATCAACAAATTGGCAATTTTTAATTTTCAGAGGTTTTAACTATACATAAGATGAAAGGTATATAAAATGAGTATTAATTCTATCAGCAACAGAACAATTACAGGTGTAAGAAAAAATAAAAAAGATTATGAATTCAAAGAATTAAAAGCAAAACAAAACGGACATGTAAGAACAATAAATACAAGACAAAAATTACAATTAGAATATTTTCAAAGTTTGAGATATAACCCTCATTCAGCATTTTTGCACGATCCAAGAACAACAAGAACAAAAAAACTTGCAATACTAAGCACAAATCCTTATATATATAACAGTCAAAGATTAACAAGAGAAATAGGCACATCCAGCACAGATTGGACAGATGAAAGATGTTTTGAATATGAATTACATAAATATCTAAACGAAAATAACAGAAGAATCAAAGCAAAAGTTATAGATATGTCAGATCCAATTAACAGAGCAAACTTTGAAAAAATCAAAGAAGCAAAATCTCGCATAATATCAAACTCTGATTTTAGAGCAAAATACAGAATGAATGAATATGACTTTAGAAGATATTGCAATTCGGGACTTTTGCAAAGATTTCAATTGCCAAACAGACAAACAGGCAAAATGGTTAATCTTGGAATAATAGACCCGACCACAGAAACAAACCAAGCAGGTATTGAAAGATACTTAAGAATTACACCTTTGCGAGGTGAAATATATAGAAAAGTTAACGATGAAAATAATTCGCTTAGATCGATAAATAAAACGCCTATTTATTTAAATTCTAGAGAATTGGCTGAACTTGGTTTTGGTAGTCAAAAGCACACAATAGAATTAATAGAAAAAGGCTACTATAAAGGTGCAGTAAAAACAGCCAAAAACGCAAAGGGACAAACTGTTAAGCTTGCATACGTTAATGTAAATAATCTAGGAACAAGACTACGTCTTGAAAAAGAAAGAAATAAATACTCTCCAACAAGCCAAGATATAGCAAATGCCTATGGAATAGACTTATTTAAAATAGAAGATGCAATGTTAAATGGCGAAATTGATTTCATCAAAGAACAAGTATTTAATACAGATTCAAACTATGCAAGAATAAATCTTGCAAATCCAAAAAATGTAGCAACAATAGATAGATTACTTTTTGAAAAAAATATAGAAGAACAAGAAAAAGAAACAAGAAAAAGTATGAATAATCTAAGGGCAAAATTATGTTGGTATTATAGCCCAAACACTTCATTGGCGGCAAAACAAGCCTATGCGTCAGATAAAAATATAAAACCATTGAAAGCACAAGAAAAGAAACTTATATCAATGTTAGAAGATATTACAATCACTCCAGAAAAAAGAAAAGAATCAGAAGAACAACTTGAAGAAATTCAAGCAAAAATAAAAGTTGAATACAGAATTATTGCAGCTAGAATGTGGGATATAGCAGGTACAGAAGAATACACTCAAGCTTGCAAAAAAGCACGTGAAACAATAGAAAATATAAAAGCAAACGGTCTTTCAGAAATAAAAGACGAAAAACTTATACAAATTTGCTTAGAATATTTACCTAACCTAGCTCAATAGCTTTTTGCATAGTATCTTTTATAGTTTTATCTAATATATCTGCCATATCAGAACTATTCAAAACATTATTACCAACCTCGGTGCAACCGCCCGGGGTTGTAACATTTTTGATTAATTGTTCAATTTCAAAATCATTTTCAAAAATCATTTTAGCGCTACCCAAAGCAGTTTGATTGGATAAAAGCAACGCTTCATTTTTATCTAAACCAAGTTTTGTAGCCGAATTTGCCATAAGCTCAATTATTTTGAAATAAAATGCAGGGCCAGAACCAGATAGAGCAGTTATAATATCAATTTTATCTTCGGTTGTCTTAATGACCTTGCCGCAATTTGACATCAAATCAAAAGCAAAATCAACTTCATCATTATCTACATTATTGTTAGCGCAAACTGCACTCATTCCTTCTTGAACAAGAGCAGGGGTATTAGGCATAATTCTGATAATTTTTGCATTTTTAATGTATTTTAGATATTTTTGAATTTTAACACCTGCCAATATAGATAAAATCAAATGATTATTATAAAAATCTTTCATTTCTGATAAAACTTCACCAACAATAAAAGGTTTAACTGCAAGCAATATTACATCGCAATATTCCATTAATTCTTGTATAGAATAAGCTTCTCGAAAACCATATTCACGACATAGAGCACCAGAGTGCTCAATATTAATATCATATACACAAATATCTTCGCTTGAAATAAACTTATGAGAGGCAATTCCTCCCAATATAGCACTAGCCATTTTCCCGCAACCAATAACACCCAGCTTAACATCATCTTTAACAAATGCGCACATATTCTTGACACCTCATTTTGTCTAATATAGTATAGTAAATACTGATAATGGTATAATTGTCAAGAACTTATTAAAACGTAATCACAAG
>CALUZF010000153.1 GCA_944325165.1 Candidatus Gastranaerophilales bacterium | reverse complement strand
ATCGAATTTATTAAGCAAGTTATTACAAAATTAAACAAATATGTTCCTGAAGTTGAAATGATGACAGCAGGAGAATATTTAAAGGCTCATCCTCCGACAGAAGCAATACAAATCCCTGAATCATCATGGGGACAAGGCGGACATTTCTGGGTATGGCAAAATCATTTGACAGAATGGATGTGGCCGATTATTCATGCTTGCGAAAAAAGAATTATCGAAATTGTGGATAAATATCAAGAAATTCCATCTGATAAATTGCTTCATAGAGCCCTAAATCAATTGGCAAGAGAAGAATTGTTATTACAAAGTTCTGATTGGCCTTTCTTGATTACAACATGGCAAGCTAAAGACTATGCAACAGATAGATTTAGAGAACATGTTGAAAGATTTGAAACAATTGCTGATATGATTGAAAATGGTTATATCGATGAAGCAAAATTATCAGAAATTGAATCAATTGATAATTGTTTCGCTGATATTGATTATAGAGTTTATTCATCTATTGAAGAAGGCTTGTTGCCTCAACAATCTTCAAAACTAGCTCCTTTATATGAAGGTCGAGTTGAAAAGAACAGAATGGCTCAAAAAGTATAGTTTTCAGTTTATATAATAAATAAAGCTCCCAATTTAGGGAGCTTTATTTTATGTTTAACCTTATTTAAGGGTTTATTTGATTATTGGAAATAACTAAATTTATCTTCTATATTTTGTTTTAGCATTTCTTTGAATGATTCTGTTTGAGTTTGGACATTTTCTAATTGAACTTCGAGCATTTCATTTTCTGATTGAATTTGTGTTTCGTATTCATTTAATTCGTTTTCGATTTTTTCTACTTTTTGCTCTTCTTCTTCTTTTTTGTCATTCAGCTCTGTCATTAGGTCTTGATATTCCTCTCGCTGTTCGTTTTTATCAAGTCCTTCTATTTCATTTCTTATTGCTTCTTTTTCGGGTGCATAATTAGCATGAACCATATCAATTTCATTACTTGCTTGTTTTTGTGCAAGACGTAAATCCATTGAGTTGTCAGTCATATCATTGGTTAGACTTTCTGCTCTGGAATCACCGAAAAATACTGTAGCTTGTAAATCACTTGTACTCATATATTAATAAAGTATTTTATGTAACTGTTATTTCAAAAATATATATTTTTTTTACAAAACTTTACATTTATAAATCGTATTTAACGAGTTTATTTGTGCTTTGTTCTGTAACATAAAGACGATTATGTGCTAAATCATAGGTTAAACAATAGGGTTTATTAATATCAGCAAAAATTGTTGCGATATTATTTGGTGTAATTTTGATAATGTTGTTTGCGCTGTAATTTGCAACATAAAGATTATTGTCTTTATCCATTGCAAGTCCTATCGGCCCTTTAATTAGTGTTGATTTTGAATATAGTGTTTTTTGTCCGTAGATTGAAATTTTATAGATTTGATTTTCCGTAAAACTTGCTACATATATATTTCCACGATTATCGATTGCACTACCGGATGGAGCAGAAAAACTTTCTAATTCTATTCCTATCAATTTACCTTGTGAGTTTGAAAAATTTTGATGTTCGTTGATTTTTGTTTCAAGGTTTAGCTCATCTTGTCGTTTTTCAATTTTTGAAATTAGAAGCTTAGCTGAATCGTATTGAGGCGAATTGACGCTGATTTTTTTCAAATATTCATGTGATTTTGATAAATATCCTTTTTTATAATACAATTTACCTAAATTATAAAGGTTTTCGGTATCGTTTGGTTTTAATTTTGCTATTACTTCAAGTGATTTAATTGCTTCATCATATCTATTTAAACTCATTAAGATTTGAGCTAAATTATAATGTGCTTCATAAAAATCGGGTCTTAGTTCCAATGCTTTTGTGAAATATTCAATTGATTTTTCTATTTCATCTGATTTATATAAATCTATTGCATTATTATAAAGATTTGCAGCTTCTTCATAATTTTCTTCAGTAATTTCACCATAAGAAAGGTTTGTTATAGCTAAACCTAATGATAAAAATAATGAAATTATTAGTTTCTTGTTCATGATATTATTATATAGCAAAATAGAAATAAACTACAATACAAATTATATAAAAAAGGAAAATAATTTTGATAATATTGGGAATTGAATCAAGTTGTGATGAAACAGCGGCAGCTATTGTAAAAGATGGCAGAGAGGTTTTAGCTAATGTCGTTTCAAGTCAAATAAAAATCCATGAAAAATTTGGTGGAGTAGTCCCTGAAGTTGCTGCTCGTGAGCATTTGAATTCTATTGTTCCTGTTATCAAAGAAGTTTATGAAAAAGCGAATATTAAACCCGATGAGATTGACGCTTTCGCTTCAACCGTTGGCCCAGGGCTTGTAGGATGTCTTTTAGTTGGCATGAATGCAGCTAAAACGTTGTCTTTGGTACACAATAAGCCTTATTTAGGGGTAAATCATTTATCGGCTCATGTCAGCGCAAATTTTATAAATACCGATTTAGAGCCTCCGTTCCTTTGTTTGTTGGTATCGGGCGGTCATAGTCAAATAATTTATGTAAAAGATTATGATAAACAAGAAATTATCGCTCAAACCATTGATGATGCAGTAGGCGAGGTTTATGATAAGGTTGCTAGATTATGCTCTATTCCATATCCTGGGGGTATTTTGCTTGATAAAATGGCTCATAGCGGTAATAAAAATGCTTTTAAATTCCCACAAGCGAAAGTTAGGGAAGACGAATTTTCATTTTCCGGTTTAAAAACTGCGGTTTTAAGGGAAGTTAAAAAATTTAGTTCTGATAAATTGCCTAAAGAAGACATTGCTGCGAGCTTTCAAAATTGCATAGCGGATACTTTAATCAATAAATTGGTTAATTTTGCAAATAAATTAAACTGTAAAAAAATAGCTCTAGCAGGCGGAGTTGCCGCAAATTCAGAGTTAAGATTGCGCATGGAAGAATTAAGGCAAAAAGGTTATGATACTTATGCGCCAGAATTAAAATATTGTACTGATAATGCTTCTATGGTTGCAAGTTGTGCCTATTTTAATCCTATAAAAACAGATAATTCGCTTTTGCTCGAAGTTTATTCTAGGAGTTAGGCAACTAAAAATTTTCTTTTAATCAATTCTCTTTTGTTTTCTTTGAAATCAGAATAATTAATAAATGACTTTAAAAAACCGTCTTTTAAAATTATTGATAAATAAGTTAAAACCTCGCTTTGAAGGTTAAAAAGTTTAATTTTATTTTGTAATAAATATTTAATTAAAAGAGGGCTATCTATATTTTGTACCATGCTCATATCAAGCCCGATTTTTTTATCGTCTTGAATTTGTGAAATTATTTGGTTTATTAAGTTATCATCAATGATTTTAGTGTTAATAAAAAAAACAATTTCTTTCTTGTGAATTGTTTTAAAAAATTCCATAACAATGTCATCCATATAGTTAGATATATTAATTTTATTGTTTTTTAGCCTAATTGTTAATAATTACAAAGAATAGTATATATACAACTTTTGTTTAATAAAAAACCATGATAGTATTAGCATGGGAAGAGCGTTATATTAAAAAGATGAAGATACTAGAATATTTTAAAAGCCAAAAAGAAGAAAACAACTTCAATTTATTGCCAGACGGGATTTTTACACTAGAACATGACGGAAAAATTATTGATGTAAATAATAAAATTCTTGAAATGTACAAAATGACACGTTTTGAGATTTTAGGAAGATATTTTTCAGATTTTGTTGAAAACGGTACAGCTATTTTAAATAAAGT
>CALUZF010000152.1 GCA_944325165.1 Candidatus Gastranaerophilales bacterium | reverse complement strand
ATGCAGATGCAGATGAAATTGAAGCTTTTGCAGAAGCTCTTGGCAAAAATGCGCCTGATATTATAGCTGAAGTTATGGCTAAACAAAATAAACATGGCATAACAGTTCTAAATTATGCAGGTGCAAATGAAATTATGGCATTCAAAAAAGCATTAGGAGTTAAGGCTCCCGAAACTATTAAAAATACCCTAGCAAAACAAAATATATATGGAGACACAGCGCTACATCAGGCAAAAGCAGATGGAATTATAGCATACAGCATAGTATTTAAGGAAAATACAGACAAAGTATTCCAAAAAATATTACCAATAAAAAACAATGATGGCAGACTAGCTATATATCCTAGTCTTATATGCGATATAAATAAACTTGAAGCATTAATTAAAGTTGCACCAATTGCAACAACAAATGCGTTATTGGAAGAATTTGGAAATAAGACTTATTTAGAACTTTGGAAAAATATATTAGGATAACAATCTTATTTTAATAAAAAAGACCCTGCTTTGGGTCATAAAACGTGCCTTGGAGACTCTGCCGACGAGAAACTGCGTTGAATCGCCGTTTTGAGGAGAGGGAAGAACCCCTTGGGGTTCGAATCCATCCAATAAAAAAGACCCTGCTTTGGGTCATAAAACGTGCCTGGA
This sequence comes from Candidatus Gastranaerophilales bacterium, assembly GCA_944325165.1. Lineage (GTDB taxonomy): Bacteria > Cyanobacteriota > Vampirovibrionia > Gastranaerophilales > Gastranaerophilaceae > RUG14156. The sequence continues at coordinate 3,118 of CALUZF010000152.1, read as the reverse complement.
GGGATTCGAACCCCCGACCTTTTGGTTCGTAGCCAAACACTCTATCCAGCTGAGCTACAGGCACATATTCAATTTTTGTATTCAATTTTACAATGCTAAAAGTCAAATATCAAGCATGAAGTTATTATTGAAAAGACATTAAAAAATAATTAAAATAAAACTATGATAACAGACTGCAATATAATCGCCTATGAATTCGATAAAAACCAATTTACACCGCAAGAAATCTATCCTAGCGGCGAAAAAGACGAAGATAAAATAATAAATAAATATGCCCCAAAAGGGCAAAATGCCCCGATTTTAACCCTGCAAGAGGACATAATAAACGATGAAGGTTATGGCTTAAAAAAAGGGTTTTATAATGTTTCACCGGATAAATATTTAGATTTTTTATATATCTATCAATCGGGCAAATTAAAAGCTAAAATTCCCGTTGTTAAAATGGAAGTTTTTGAAAGTGTAAATGCGCAACAACCAAAAGTTAAAAAAATGAGTGCTAAAAAATTTGCACGTGAACAAGAAAAAGAATATCGAAAATATCTAAAAGGCGAAAACCCTAAAGAGCTTGATTGGAGCGAGGTTCAAATATATAAAACAAACAAAAAAAATACTTGGCTTATAATTTATAATACAAATAACATACAACTTTCAGGCATAATAAAATTTTAATTTCAATCAAAAGATTGATTTTTTAGTTCAGTACTTATGATATTTTTTCTATGAGGATAAATCGTATTAAGGAATTGGAAGAGAAAGGCAGAAAAAATGCAAAAGATTTCCCCCCTAAGATCAAGCATAGAAGCTTTTAACAAATTTAAAGCTCTAAGAGCTAACAAAACTGACAAAACACAAAACGCTGAAAAAGCAGCTCAAACAAACCCATTTGGAATTACTTTCAAAGGTACAGTTATTCAAATGGATGTTTTTGAAAAGACAGAAAATAGCACAAAAGCTACTTCTCCATCTTTAAAAGAAAGATTACAAAACACAGGCAAGCTATTAGCTTCTGCTTGGGTTGGCACAATTAACAAATTTTCATCATTGAAAACAAATGCGATTGCATTCGGCAACAAATTAAAAGACAACACAATTGCATTCGGCAAAAAATTACAAGAAATCGGTAATACAAAAGTTGAATTCGACGTATTTAAATACAATGTATCAAGATTGCAAAATCAACCTGTAAGCGAATTAAAATCAATGTTATCAAACGAATTGCAAGGAGTTAGCAATGAATAATAGAAGAGTTAGAAACATTATTGAAGCATTAGGCAAACACAAAGATGAAGAGTCAATTCAAGTTTTAAATGAGCTTGGTACAAATTGCCCGATTGATGAAATCAGAGAATTAACAAGTAAAGCATTAATCAGAAAAAATACACACGATGCACTTGAAATTATGATTGTAAATAAAGGCAAAGGTATTAATGACTTATCAGCACGTGTTGCAATGTGTGCTATAAATGAGCTTTTGGCCCTAAAAGACAAACAAGAAGCTATCAAAATTCTTGATGATACAATCAATATGCATTCTGAAAAAGAAGTTCAAGATACAGCTCGTTCAGTAAAAGCTTTAATGTCTTTTAGCTCATAAAATTCACAAAAAATATGTTTATCCTTAAAGATTTCAAGATTTTGTCTTGAAATCTTTTGATGTTAAAATAATTCAAAGAGGAATTATGACATCGCAAGAAACAACTCAAAACAATGTTCAAATCAGAAAAAAATTTACCCTAAAAAAACGTCAAACAATCTCTAATTACAAGGTAGATTATGATTCTGAGCTCAATAGCTCACAACTTGAAGCAGTCAAAACAAAAGACGGCGCGATTTTAGTCGTTGCAGGGGCAGGAACAGGCAAAACCAAAACTCTTACGTATAGAACAGCAAGACTCATAGAAGATGGCGTAAACCCAGAAAACATTTTGCTTTTGACTTTTACTAAAAAAGCAAGTAAAGAAATGCTAAATAGAGCCACTTTAGTGCTTGATGAAAGATGTGATAAAGTAGCAGGGGGTACATTTCACAGTTTTTCAAATTTGATTTTAAGAAAATATAGCGCATTATTAGGATTAAAAAATAATTTCACAATAATGGATTCAGTAGACTCGAGCGATGTCATATCACACATTACAAACACCTTATATCCTAAAAAAGAAAAAAGACTGCCAAAGAAAAACACTATCTTAGAAATTTATTCAAAATCAGTAAATAAAGAGATTCCCGTAAAAGAAATAATCGAAAAAGAATTTTATAATTTCCGTGATGTTGAAGATAAAATAATTGAAATTCATAAAAAATATGTCAAATATAAGCGTGAAAATTCAATTTTAGACTATGATGATTTGTTGCTTTATTTAAAATTTTTACTTGAAGACCACGAAAATATAAGAAAAAAACTCTCAAACCAATACAAATACATAATGGTTGATGAATATCAAGATACAAACACCCTTCAAGCAGACATTATCAGGCTTTTAGCCTCAGAACACAATAATATTATGGCAGTTGGAGACGATTCTCAAAGTATTTATGCTTTTAGAGGGGCAAATTACAAAAATATCTTAGATTTTCCAAATATTTTTCCCAATGTAAAAATTATAAAGCTGGAGCAAAATTACAGAAGCTCACAAGATATTTTAAATTTAACAAATAAAATCATCGAAAAAGCAACGCAAGGTTATAAAAAAGAGCTTTATTCGAATATAGCTGGAATTTATAAACCTGCTCTAATTCGAGCAATTAATTCGCAAATGGAAGCAGAATTCATTTGCCAACAGATTTTAGAATTATTAGACGAAGGGATTAATTTAGGCGATATTTGCGTTTTAGCCAGAAACGCCAGAATGAGCTATAATCTTGAAATTGAACTATCTAAATCAAATATTCCATACCAAAAATTCGGCGGTCCAAAATTTATGGAAGCAGCTCATATCAAGGATATAATCGCTCATTTAAGAATAATTCTAAATCCGGACGATGAAATAAGCTTAAATAGAGTTTTAATGCTCTTAAAAGGCATAGGAGCAAAGGCTGTAAGCCAAATTATTCCTTTTATGCAACAAAAAAACTATAATCAAAAATTGCTTCCATCAAAATATTGCCAATCATTAACGCC
>CALUZF010000151.1 GCA_944325165.1 Candidatus Gastranaerophilales bacterium | reverse complement strand
AATTTGATTAATCTTCATCTTTTAAATTATAATTTAAAAATGAAAATAAAAAATTTTTTATTAAGAGAAATAAAAGGTTTTAATCTTTTTGAAAAAATATTTTTTCCGCTTGAAATAATATTAATTATTGCAATATCTTTTATTTTAAACGACAGCAAAATTGCGCTTATTTCAGCAATATGCGGTATAAGTTATACAATATTAGCAGGCAAAGGCAAAATTTCATGTTATTTCATAGGTATTACAGGAACATTCTGCTATTGCTATATAGCATATAAAAACGGCTTTTGGGGCAATTTAGCTCTATATGGATTATATTTTTTTCCTATGCAGATAATTGGAATATTTAAATGGATAAAAAAACTAAAAAAAGATACAGGTGAAATAATTAAAACAAAACTATCCAAAAAAGAAAGGCTGTTATATTTAATTTTTATGAGCCTAACGTCGATTTTATTTGGATATTTTCTATCAATTAATGGAGGAAAAAGCCCTTATATTGACTCAATCACAACAATTTTTTCAATAGCTGCACAAATATTAACAGTTAAAAGATGTATAGAACAATGGTATTTATGGTTCATTGTAAACCTTTTAACGCTTTTGATGTGGATTATAGCATATACTAACGGCTCAAATTGTCTTGCAACAATAATAATGTGGGCTACGTATTTATTTTTATCAATATATTTTCTTGAATGTTGGAAAAAAGAAATTAACGCCAATAAGGATAATAATTAACAACAATCACATCGTCAGTTTTAATTCTTGCTTCGCCACCCATAATTAAATTAGTCAAAGAACCCGCAAAAGGAATCGGCGTTAATAACCACTTAATCGGATATACTAAAAGCGCATAATTTCTTCCTGTTTTAATACAAGTGCTGACTAATTGGCTTTGATGAACATTATTAATTTTAAAATTATCTATTATTATCTCGGCAGGAAAACCGTTCATCCCCTTTGTTATAATTGTTTCTATCCTTGCTTTAACTATTGTGTCTTTAGGAAGAAATAAAAATCTATCCAAATAAACACTTTTTCTAACCCTAAATTCAACCTCTTGTCCTTCATAAATTTCATCGGATGTTGAAATGTCTCTTACAGGAGATAATTTAATTTCAATATTTCTCGTATCAGTATAATCATAAGGTAAATATTCTTTTGCAAAAGAAATATTAGATATCATTAACATTAAAAATAAAAAAATTATTTTATTCATACTTGATTGCTTTCGTAGATTTAGTTCTCATTTTTTCTTTTAATTTTACTCTGTTAGACAATGATGTTAACAAGAAATTTTGATAATATTTATTGTTTTCATATTCATCACTTTCTAAATAACTTGGATATTTATAGGTAATGTATTCATAAATTATCGCTAACCTCTTTGATGTTAAATTGTGACGAGCAATTTTATCTGATCTTTTTTGAGGACAAGTTTTATTAATAAAAGTAATCAAACCCAAAGGATTATATCCTGCATTTACCATATAATCAACAGCTCTTTTATCTGCTACAACTTCAAATTTTTTAGAACTTAAACCTACTTGAATAGCATCAATTCTGCCACCCCACATGCCATTATACGATTTAACAATTAATGATATTTCACGTGCAAGCATTCCTGCAAGCTCATTATCATCATCAATTGATTTATATAAATCGCCATATATTATTACTTGTCTTTTAGTTAATTCATCATAAATATTTAAGGAACGTTTTTTCGCTTTTTCGTCATAAGCAAAAACAACTCTCTTTTGAATTTTATTTGCATTCAATAAATTTGCTCCGATTTCATCTATTCTTGTTTGAATAGTATTATCATTTTTTAATTTTGTTTCATTTTCATTTAAATTAACATTAATGTTTTCGCTTGCATAACACAAATTAAAAAACATTAAAAAAGATACCATTAAAATTCTAAATCCCATTTTCAACTCCAAAAAATATGAGCTATTTAATTTTCAATATACTCGCTAAGCTCGCTTTACACGGGTGCATAAATACTTATACACCCATATTAACATATATATCCATTTTACAGTAATAACTTTTAATTTCTTTACATTATACAATTAAATTCATAGACTTAACTGTTCCTGTATTACTGTCGTATTTCACATCGAGCATACCATCTTGATTAGAATAAGTAACTAATTTTGATAAATCTTCAAATCTATCTTCTTCAGCATCTTTTACGACATTAATCATAAATTTATCACCCATATAAGCAGTCTTGGCGCCTTTTATTCTCTTTTGTTTTTCAAGAATAAGAGCATCAAGATCTGCTTTATCTTGACCAGACAAAAGAAATATGTCTTTATTGCGATTTCTAAAAACTTTAATTATATCATTATCACTATCTTTAAACAATTCATCTAATTGCTCTTTTACAACTTTTTCTTCAGCGCAAGCAGGTTTATGACCACTTGCAAGTTGTACTATACGAAGCGCACTTGATGTCGGAAAGTCGCTTGAAATTTTATATACACTGCCAAAACTGATAGGATTTATATTCATTTTTAACCTCGCAAATATTTTTTACAATTCTATAAAACCGCTGAAAAATATTTTTGAACGCCTAAATTAATCTTCTTTTTCTTGAATTGATTTCTGAAGCCATTCTTCAACTCTTGCACTAAATATAACTTTACCATCCACACGAATACCATATGCAAAAGGATCTTCGCCTTCATCTATACCATCTATATCCATACAAAATGTTTTATAGTTCGCAATAAAGCCATTATCATCCTTATTATCTAATAAATGATGTATACCTTCACTGGTCGCATATCCAAACGGAAATTTAGGATATGCATCATAAAAAACAATTCCATCCAAAGTTACTATCTCTGGACCAATAACAGTTCCAGAAAGCCTACAGCCATTCTCTGCTGCTTCTTGATTATACTCTAGTGTATATGCAGCCATGTCCCAAAAGGCATAAGTTAAAGATACATCTTCTGAAGAACAATCAACACTTTTTGTATCCATAACATCGGCTATAGTATGGCACAAATAAGTTTCATCACCATCATGTGTTCCATCTATAACAACTCCATTTGCTCTGACACTCAAATCACCTTCCAAATAATATTGATCAGAATTAACAAGTTCTCTTACGACGCTCAACAAAGCATTATGACCTTTTTTAAATTTCATAACATTTTCATCCGGAGTTGAATGAAAAGCAACAGGCAACAATATCGCTGTCAAAATTCCAATAACAGACAAAACAATCATAATCTCAGCTAGTGTAAACCCTTTTTTCATAAAAAACTCCAATTATTATTAATTATATTTTAATCTATACAATAAATATTAACAAGTTTTAAATAAAAATAGTACAAAGAAAGTAAAAGCAACCTAAAACGAATGAGCTTAGTGAGACATCACTTAGCGAATGAAGTTTTAGGCATAAAGTGTGTGAAGCGTGCGAAGCCGATGTTCCCAAGCGGTTTGCGTCGAGCAAAACGCTGGAACATTACGAATGCGACGTAGGATAATCGAATAAACGAACGACAGCGAAAGCGATAGTGAGTTTTATGAGATACCCGCAGGAGCATAAAAGTGTAGGCAGAAGCGTCGAGCTTATGCCAAGTGCAAAACCGTACTCTATGCGATTGCATCCTAAGTTGGGCAACAAAAAAGAGAGCCTAAAAAAGCTCTCTAGTAAAGTTTGGACTGTACGTGTCAAAACTCGAACTTTTTGAAGTATATCAAAGAGTTGATAGAAGAACTCAAAAGGTCTGAAACT
>CALUZF010000150.1 GCA_944325165.1 Candidatus Gastranaerophilales bacterium | reverse complement strand
AAACAACTTGCTATAATGGATAATTCAACTTCCGACAGTTCGGAGTTCGACCTTGATAGCTTACAAGCTGATTTTGACGTTGAACAATTACAAGACTGGGGGCTTGATGTTGAGTTTGATAGTTTGGAAGAACAAAATGCTAAATCAGAATCATTAAATGAAAAGTTTATAGTTTGTCCATTTTCGGTGCTTAATGCCAAAACTGCCGAATGGCAACAGAGAAAAAAATATTGGTTGGATAAAGGAATAAAAAGTGAGATAGGTCGTGGAAAATTTTATGAAGCTATAGGCAAGTTACAAAGAATAAGAAACAATGCAACAGAAAACATGATAAAAAATAGCGTAACTGCCGAAACATCAATATTTGACCCTGTTTTATGTGAAATAGCATATACTTGGTTTTCGAAAGAAAATGATTTTATATTAGACCCTTTTGCTGGTGGTTCTGTTAGGGGTATTGTAGCATGTGAATTAAGTAGAAATTATTTAGGTTTAGAATTAAGAAAAGAACAAGTGGAAGCTAATATAGTTAATGCAAATGAAATATGCAAAGAATATATTCCTACTTGGAAAATTGGTGATAGTAATAAAACACTTGACATATTAGAAGATGAAAAGTTTGACATGTGTTTATCCTGTCCACCATATGCAGATTTAGAGGTATATTCTGATGACCCTGATGATTTATCAAATATGGATTATGAACAATTTATAAATATTTACCAAAGTATTATAAATAAAACTTTTAAAAAATTAAAAAACAATACATTTGTTGTATGGGTGATTGGTGAAGTAAGAAATAAAAAAGGCAATTATTATAATTTTGTTGGGGATACAATAAAATGCTTTTTAAATGCAGGTTTTAATTACTATAATGAAATAATATTAGAAACAATGCTTGGAACGGCTATGTTGAGAGCAAATAAAACTTTTCAATCAGGTCGAAAAGTCGTAAAAGTACATCAAAATGTATTAGTTTTTGTTAAAGGTGATGGAAAACAAGCTACAAAAAGACTGGGAAATGTAGAAGTAAAAGAAATTAATATTCAAGATGAAGGACTTTAAAAAAAAATATTAATATTGTATAATAAAAATATGAAAAATAATTTTAAAGAACAAATTGAAAATATTAAATTTAGATTGCAAGTTGGCTTACTTGATTATTATGAAGCAAAAAAACAAGCTGAACCAATAATATTAGAAATGAATATTAAAGGAAAAGAAATAGCAAAAAAATTTGGTCAGCGTTTTAAACCTTTTACTTTTGCAGGATTAATGAGGTAGAATGGGAAAACCAAATCCACAAAATTTGAAAGTACCTACATCGGAACAAGCTCGCATAAATGGGGCAAAAGGCGGTGTTATTGAATGGCGAACAATGAGAATTTAAAACCCTTCGACAGCAATCAAAGCCGCGAAGAAGCCAAGAAGAACGGAAGGAAAGGCGGTAAGAAATCCGGCGAAGTTCGCAGGCAAAAAAAAACAATGCGTGAAATGCTGGATTATTTGCTTGAAAAAGAATTGACGAATAAAAACGGAGAGAAAGCAACCACGCTCGAAGCAATGATGGCTTCAATGATTAAGCAGAGTATAAGCGGTAATGTCCGGGCTTGTGAGTTCATTAGAGATACAATCGGACAGAAACCGACAGAAAAAGTCGATGTTGACGCCAAAGGAATAAATATAGTAGTCGGAAGCGATGAGGATAAAGAAATTTTAGAGGATATCTGATGTTAAAGTTATCGCCAGTTTTTAGAAAAAACGCAGCGGCGCTTAAAGATGATTTCAGATACATTATTAATCAAGGCGGAACATCATGCTTTGCTCCTGAAACGCTAATAAATACTGCAAATGGTTATAAACCTATTTCACAAGTGCAAATAGGTGATTTTGTGTTATCTTATAACGAAAAATATAAAAAGTTTGATTATGAAAAAGTAAAAATTGTATTTAGATATAAAAATCACAAAGAAACATACAAAGTAAAATTAAATAATGGTAATAGTTTTATTGCGACATCAGACCACAAGTTTTTTGTCGAGGGTGGTTGTATTTCTCTAAAACGTATGATAGAATTAAAAGAAAAAGGAGAAATACAAAATGCAAGAGGAATGGAAACAGATACCGAATTTCAGCAGATACGAGGCGTCAAATTTGGGGAGAATAAGGTCAACAAATTACAAGAATTCTGGCAAAGTAAAAATATTGAAACCTGCACTTGCGAAAGACGGATATTTAAAAACAATGTTATTAAACGATTGTGGAAAATATTGCAGTTGGACTGTTCACAGATTTATAACATTAACATTTTTAGGAGAAAAACCACAAAAATTAGAAATAAATCACAAAGACGGAAACAAATTAAACAATGCAATAGACAATTTAGAATATGTAACAAAATCAGAGAATTTATTACACGCATACAAACACAACTTAATAACTCCGAAACGTGGCTCTCTCAATGGCAATTCAAAACTAACAGAGGAACAAGTAAGAGAAATAAGACAAATTGCTCAAAGTGGTGGCAGATATTATGGAAGAAAGCAACTTGCGGGGAAATATGGTGTTTCGGAATGTTGCATAAAAGAAATTGTAAATCACCGAAAGAATATGTGGCAAGATGTTTAAGTATTGATGATATATTAAGTTATGAAATTTATAATCAGTCTGTTGTATATGATATTGAAGTAGAAAATAACCACAATTATTGCATTTATGCAGGAAAAGATATTTTAGTACATAATTCAACTAAAACATTCTCTATTCTTCAATTACTCGTTACCTTATCGCTAAAATACAAAGTTAAAATTGATATAGTCGGTTTATCTGTTCCGCATTTAAAAACAGGCGTTTTAAATGATATGCCGGATGTCTGCAATCAATTTGGCATAGATTTTTACAAATTTTATAAATCCTCTGATAAAATCTTTCAGGCAGGAAAAGGAATTGTAACTTTTCTTTCCTTTGATAAACTGGGTTCAGCACATGGCGGCAGACGTGATTTTTTATATCTGAATGAAGCAAATCATCAGCACTATAATATTGTTGAGCAGCTTCTTATAAGAACTCGTAAAAACATTTTTGTAGACTATAACCCGACTAATGAATTTTGGGTTCACGAGAAAATTTTTAAAGATGAACCTGAAAAAGCGACATTAATAAAATCAACTTATAAAGACAATCCGTTTCTTGAACAAACGATAATAGACAGTATCGAAGCCAGAAAAGGCGATAATAATTTTTGGCGGGTTTACGGACTCGGTGAACTGGGAATTGCGGAAGGGCTTGTATTTGAAAACTTTGAAGTTGCGGACTTTGACAAAAACAGATTTTCAAAATACAGATACGGGATTGACTGGGGATTTTCAAACGACCCGTTCGCATTTGTTGAATGTGCAATAGAACAAAATAAGCTTTATATCTGTAATGAGATTTATCAAACAAAACTTTTGAACAAAGAGAGTTCAGAACTTGTTAAAAAATACGTAAGAAATGAACGTATTATCTGTGACAGTGCAGAGCCAAAGAGTGTTCAGGAATATCAAAGCTACGGTTTAAATGCTGTCGCTGCTAAAAAAGGTAAAGGCAGTGTTTTAAGTGGTTTAAAGTATATGCAGCAGTTTGATAAAATCATAATTCATCCGAGCTGTACAAATGCGATTGCAGAATTTAAAAATTATCAATACAAGCGTGATAAAAACGGCGATTTTGTAAATGATGAGCCTGTGGATGCGTTTAATCACTGTTTAGTTGAAAGTACATTAGTTGCTACATCTAGAGGTGATATTCCGATAAAAGATGTTAAAATTGGTGA
>CALUZF010000149.1 GCA_944325165.1 Candidatus Gastranaerophilales bacterium | reverse complement strand
AGGCGAAGGTTGCTCTGGCGGTGCGCTAGGTTTAGCTGTTGCAAATAAAGTTATGGTATTAGAGCATGCATATTACACAGTAATATCACCGGAAGGTTGCGCTTCAATATTATGGAAAGATGCTTCGATGGCTAAAGTTGCAACTGATGCTCTAAAAATTACAGGCGAAGACCTTCTTGAGCTTGGAATAATTGATGAAATAGTAAAAGAACCGACAGGAGGAGCTCATTATAGTGCAGAAGAAATGTCTGCCAATTTAAAAGAGTCTCTTTTGAGATCACTAAAAGAATTCGATAAAATGACCTCTGAAGAATTAAGAGCTCATCGTTATTCAAAATTCAGACACATGGGTGTATTTGTTCAATAAACAAAAAATTTGGTTAAAACAGTATTATATTAGATGGATAGAGATGATTAAAAAATTTAAAGAAATACTAGGATTGCTTGGGCTATATCTTATGGCAACACCAATGTCGCATGCTGCTATAAATTTACCAAATATAAATATAAGTATGCAAAATGCGACAACCCCTCAAGAGTTTACTCAAGGCGTACAAGTTTTAATTATGCTTACAATTTTAACACTTGCACCAAGCATAATTATAATGACAACGGCGTTCATTAGAATAGTTATAGTGTTATCTTTAACAAGACAAGCAATAGGAACATCAAGCTTGCCGCCTAATCAAGTAATAGTCGGACTTGCATTAATTCTGACATTTTTTGTTATGTCGCCGACATTTGCAAAAATAAACGAAACAGCTTATCAGCCTTATATGAAAAATATGATTACTCAACAACAAGCTTTGGATAATTCAATTAAACCTATGAGAGATTTTATGTTTAAGCAAACCCATGAATCAGAGCTTGCACTATTTGTTAAACTTGCAAAAATACAAAAACCAAAAAACAAAGATGATGTTCCTACTTATGTTTTAATACCGTCATTTGTTTTATCCGAATTAAAAACAGCATTTAAAATAGGTTTTGTGATATTTTTGCCGTTTTTGGTTATAGATTTAGTTGTAGCTTCTATTCTTGTTTCAATGGGTATGATGTTCTTGCCCCCGACAACAATTGCTATGCCATTTAAATTAATTATGTTTGTTATGGTCGATGGATGGTTTCTGATAACAAAATCGCTGATAGAAGGCTTTGCAACATAGGAGATATTTATGGATGAAGCTATATTTTTAACAATGTTTCAAAAAGCAATATTTTTAATTATGGTGATAGGTGCTCCTATTTTACTTTCAGCTATTGTAGTAGGCTTAGCTATCAGCATAATTCAATCTGTAACGCAAATCCAAGAACAAACTTTAACTTTTGTGCCTAAAATTTTTGCAGCACTTCTTGTTTTAGTTGTAAGTGCACCTTGGATGATAGATATGTTTACTACAACCACAAAAGAAATGTTTGAATATATAAAAGTGTTTATATCATAATTCGGATAAAAAATGTCGCAAACACCAAACTTATTAAATTTATTATCACCTTATAATATCACTATATATATGCTTGTTTTTACAAGACTAGCAGGCATGATACAAACCGCGCCATTTTTTTCTACAATTCAAGCACCAACCATGACAAAAATTTGGTTTAGCGCATTATGTGCTTTTATTATGTATCCATTGGTGTTTGCTTCAAAAAATTATATTATGCCAAGAAACATGCCAGAATTTTTAATCTTAATTGCTTTTGAATTTCTAATCGGTTATTTAATAGGCTTTGTTGCAAATCTGATTTTAGAAGGTGTTAGAATGGCAGGAAATATTTTTTCTATACAGATGGCTCTATCTATGTCAGAAGCACTTGACCCTGCAACAGGAATAAGTTCAAATGAGTTATCAAGAATTTATATTTACCTTACAACTTTAATATTTTTAGCAACAGGAGCATATCAATTACTATTTATGGCAGTATTTGGAAGTTTTAGCTCGCTTCCAATCGGCAATTTCCCATTTTTTGACCCGCAAACAATAGGTTCATTATTGATTTTGTTTGCTCAACTGTTTAAAATTGCATTTGGCATAGCTCTTCCTGTTTTTTCAGTACTTTTAATATCAGATATACTGCTTGGCATGATGAGTAAAATGATGCCGCAAATGAATATATATATGGTTGCAATTCCTGTTAAAATTTATATAGGATTATTTTTAATTCTAGCATTTTTAAGTGCGACAAATGTATATTTACAAGGAGTAATCAAAAACTACATGGAGGCACTAAGCCTTATATTTACGTAAACTATGGCAAACGATCAAAACGAAAAAACCGAAGAAGCCACCCCCAAGCGGAAGCAGAAGGAGCGAGAAAAAGGTCATATAGCAAAAAGTCAGGATTTTACTTCATCTTTAATGCTGACACTTGGTGTTGGCTTAATGTTTGCTATGGGTAGTGGTATGCAAGAAAAATTAAGCACCATGCTTATAACAACGCTCAGCCAATTAAATCCTAAAAATATATCGCAAACGGATGCTATAGCAATATTAGCTCCATATATGGTAGATTATGCACAAATAACATTTTTATTCTTTGCCTTTTTGGCGCTCGGCGCCATTTTGATAATAAGGTTACAAACAGGTGCACTTTTTGCAAAAGAAGCCCTAAAACCCAATTTTCAAAAATTATCGCCAGCAAATACACTAAAATCTTTAATAGATAAAATTAATATTTTTAAACCCAGACAATTGGTCGAGCTTTTAAAATCAATCATAAAAACTATTGTTGTTGCAGCAGTAGGCTTTAATGTCATCATGAAAAGAAAAGATGAATTATTTGGCCTAATTGGAGCAGACCCAGCGACAGGTTTTAGTGTAATCGGTTCGGTTATTTTTGAATTATTGATGAGCTTGTGTGTGCTTTTAATAATTATCGGCATAATTGACAGATATTACCAAGTTTGGGAATACAATAAATCAATTAAAATGACCAAGCAAGAAGTAAAAGATGAGTGGAAAAACATCGAAGGAGACCCAAAAATTAAAGGAAAAATCCGCTCATTCCAAATGAAAATTATGCAACAAAAAATGATGACAAAAGTAAAAGATGCAGATGTTGTTGTAGTTAATCCAACACATTTTGCAGTTGCTCTTATGTATGACCCAAATAAAGTCCCTGCTCCTGTTGTTGTTGCTAAAGGGGTTGATTTTGTAGCATTCAAAATAAGAGAAATAGCTAAAAATAACGGTATACCGATAGTTGAAAATAAACCATTAGCACGAAGTCTATATAAGCTTGTTGAAGTTGATCATATAATTCCACAAGAATTATATACAGCAGTGGCTGAAATCTTGCATTACGTTTATACTCAAAAAGGAAAGTAGTTTATTTTTGGGTGCTTATTGTGCCGTCAGCCCAAATAACCATATTCCTTTTTCCATCCTTATTGAAACATTCTATTGTTCCATCGGGATAAATTATTTCTTTTAAGTTTCCTTTTCTATCGAATTTTTTTACTCTGCCATCATCAAACACAAAACCTAACAGGCGCCCTTGAATATCTTCTGCAATAGTTACACCATCTTTATGAGAGCGAAATAGCGCATCTCCCTGAAAAGCATATTCAACAGGATTAAAAACAGGCTTATTTTTTTTATTTATGTCTATTTCTCTATCAATTATTTTTTCAATAACATTATTTTTTTGCCAAACATTAAAAATTGTATTATTTTTGACTTTAAACTTTTTTAAAATATATAATATAAACTAGGGAGAATTAGCTAGATTTTGGGTAAACTCAAGGATTTATTAAAAAATAATGATATAGCATTAGCTATTGGTCTTGTTACCATTGTTTTAATGATGGTAATACCTATCCC
>CALUZF010000148.1 GCA_944325165.1 Candidatus Gastranaerophilales bacterium | reverse complement strand
TCAATAGCACCACCTCTCTTAAAAAATATTCTCATCATAAATAATTATGATATGAAAAAAGACACTTCTCTCTTTTTTCATAAAATATTGCACAGAAAAATTTATTTCATAAATTTTTCGCGTCGACAAATCTTTATGCTTTCAGCAAGATTTGTCAAGGCATACTAAAAAGCAAGTCATTTATTCCTACGAATAAACACTTGCTCTTAGTTGATTTTTTGGAACAGTATTTTGAACATAATTAAACTAAGTATTTTTTTGACATCTCAATTGAATGTTGAAATTGTAAATGTTTCAAATACTCTAGTTCATAAATTTCTTTTGCTTTCAAAATTTCTGCTCTTAACTGTCTGTTTTTCTTTTTTCGCTCAAGATAATTTTTATGTTTTATCTCACTTCTTATTTGTTTTTCCTTCTCATATTTAGGATGTCCTTTTAACACCTTTGATACATATTGTGGACTTATTCCTAATTCTTCTGCTATACTTGCACAGTTAAATTCCTTCTCAAAATACAATTCGCAAATTTTCTGCCTTTTGCTGTCTGGTTTGATTACGTACCTCCTTTCACCAAATAGTAATCAACAATCTTATTTGTTTGAAAATTTGACTTTTTTGTATTCCATTCTTTCTTATAAAATCTTTAAGTCATTTTAGTATATACTTTTGTTGACAAAGTTATTTTACTACATTTTTTATATAAAAACAATATATACAATAAAATTTTAAAAAATACTTATTTTTCAATAGTTTGAATAGTATTTTTGTGTCCAAGTTTATTTGTGTTTCAATTTTTTTAATTATTTTCACATTTACAACATTAGTAACTTAATAATATATTTCTTTTATTTTATATGAATCAAAAAAACCTCACAAATGAGTAAGGTTCTTTTGTCCAATTAGACTAATGAAATTTAATTGGATTATTTTTTATCTCTTAAAAGTTATCTGTTATTTCTTTTTCTTTTTTCAAAACTCACTATATTTCCATTTGCATTAGTATATCCTCCTGTAATTCTCATACATTCCGTATTCTTCTGAATTTCTCCAGTAACAGCCATGCAAGAATTATCTCTTACAAAATATTCTTTTGAAATATCTTTATAATTGTCCATACTTTGATGATTTCTAGCATTAGACATAAACTTGTTGAATTCTTTTCTGTCTTTTTTTATTTTCCTTATCATTTTTGTTTCATCTCTTCTTATCTTAAACATTCCAATAGCAAGTGAAATTCCAAGATAAATACAGAATACTGAGAATGCATTCACGCAGAATATTAAAATGTCTAACTCTATAAAATAGTAATATATTGCAAGAAATGCTATACCCAGTGATGAGTATACAGATAATGCTAATGAAATTATAGTAACTAATTTCCGCTTATTTACTATTCTTTTACTTATTATATCTGACATAAGTTTTACTGCTACAAAAAAAGAAATACACATTACAATTAAGTTAATAACAAATTCAAATCTTGTCATAAAAAATATCCTCCTAAAATTAAATGCATAAATGTTAATCCTCTAGTCCATTAGATTTATGACAAAACTTCCCACAAATGGGTGGGAAGTTTTGCTATATTCAAACGAATGAGTTTGAATATAGAGGGGCTGACCTTTTATCGGTCAATTCTTACTCCACATTTCATCTAACTCTGAAAGCCACCCCAGATCCTCGCCATTCTCATCACAAACAATATAATCCTTAAAGGATTTTTCTGTTTTAGTTAAGATGTTAGCATCTGGTGTACCATCTTCGTTAATTCCATAAAGTACCCATTAACATTCTCCCGGGAAACCTGTGGATTCTCCCCAACTTGTCTTGATAGACCATGAACCATCATCATTTTTTCTAATGTCTGCTCCAGACAAGAATGAAGGAATTCCTTCATCAGTAACCAACATGGCTTTCATAATGGTAGCCTTCTTATAGAATACTCCATTCTTTTCAACCAGATTGGTTGTTGCATTTCCGATTACCCAACAGTTATACCCACTAGGTGTTTGGTCAGAAACTTCGTATCCAATTACTTCTCGAAATCTTGCCGTTTCTGTGCCTTCGACACACTGAAGCTGGATTTTACCATCCACAACCTTAATTGCTTCTTTTAAGAAGTCCGTAATATCCTGTTCCCGTGATACTCTGACAGCATCCTTCTTTGTACCTGCCTCTTTGTGAATATAAATAATGTTTTCCATAATGTTTCCTCCTTTTTTAATCATGTTGTTTGTTACTACATTATTTTTAAGTGTCATAATTTTTTACCTCCTATGTGTGCTTATCTATAAGTTACAAATATGACATTTATATACCTCCTTCTGTCATTTTTTCGGATACAAAGAACCTCCCCTCTCTTTAAATTTATATAAAAGGCTTTTGCCTTAATAAATATATTATAGCATATTTTTATTTTTTCAAATTATGTAAATCTTCATTTATTCTACTTATTTATCTTTAATATTTATCATATTTTTTGTTAATTTAAATATTAAAAGTTCTAAAATCCCAAGACAATTCTTGAAAATTTAGAACTTTACTCTATTTTAATCATCTAATCATCAAAACTAGGTCCTTCTTTTTCTGTTCTATTTGGAAATAAATTATATGTATATATTAATTGATTCCATAATGTATTAAAGTCACCTCTTAAACTTTCATTAGTTTGTTGTGTTATAAATCCGTTTCTTAAATTGTACTTATTTTTTAAATTAGCAAAATCTGCAATATCATTCATTATTTCAAGAACTTCTTGATTACTAAAATTTGAACCACGCTTTTGATATAGTCTATCACATTTTCTTGAAAAATCATCAAAAGGTAATTTATTTTCCATGAATTTATTCCAAACATTTTTTATATGTGAATAATCATAGATAATTCCATATAAAAAGTCATTAATTTGCAAATCCGAATTTGTCTTTATATCACTACATATTCCAGCCTTATATTTGGTATATAAATCTTGATAATTTATACTTTCGTTTTGAAATGCTAAAATCAGCAATTGTAATAATGGTACACATTTTGCATAACCTGATACATTATTAGCTGAATGAATTGCCCATTTTTCATATGGTGTTTTTAGCATTTGATTTATTGTCATACCATTTGAAAATTCGGGATTAAAAGTATGTAATCCAATATCTGCAATCATATCTGCTGTTGATTCTGATATCATATTTTCAGAAGGTAAATTCGTTCCGATTATTATCACTTGTACTATTTAATTCTTTTTGGCAATGATGACTAGCTACATGAACCATTTCGTGAGCATAATTATGAATTAAATCTGCATATAATCTCTCATCACATTCTTCTACTTTCATTAGCATAACTAATTTTGGTTTTCCTCTTAAATATCCAGTTTGTCCATATATATAGCCATCTGCACTATTACCATTAATACCCAAATTATTAAAATTAACAAATTCAACTGTTATTTTATTGTCAGTTCTTCTTGCTGTTTCTTCTGTTCCTTCAATAAATTCAAATTTATCCTTAAATCTAGTTTCTCCGCCAATAATTTTATATACATTTGACCAAATATTACTAAAAACTTTTTTAGATTCTATATTATTCTCCATAACTTTTTCATCCTTTTCACTATATTTTAATATATTTAGTATCTACTAAAAAATCTCTTTATTTTATTTAATATTCTCTTAAATATATTTTCTTTATATTTCATGATTTGTGTTTTTTCACTATTTAGTTGGACTGTATCTTCCTTTTGTCTGTTTGCAAACACATCAGTATTATACATTTGTTGTTTTTTCAATTCATTTTTTTGTCTTGCTTCATTCTGCATTCTTATAATTTTAGCTTTCTGCTCTGGAGTTGCAA
>CALUZF010000147.1 GCA_944325165.1 Candidatus Gastranaerophilales bacterium | reverse complement strand
ATACCGTCTTTATCACGATATTTGTTTAGTGCTTCTTGAAATTCACTTGCTGCATTTCTTGATAAAAATGAGCTTAATCTAATATAGCCTAAATTATCATCAACTTTGCCAATCTTAGGCGCTTTAGTTGAAACAGACTTCAGTTCAATATTAGCTCTTTCAATAGTATATAATTTTGGTTCTTCATTTTTTCTTTTAACTAAAAGTTCAACTTTTGTTCCTTCAGGACCTCTAATAGCATCAGCTGCAGCTTCCACTGTTATACCTTTTGTTGATTTTCCGTCAATTTCAAGAATTTCATCTTCGCTTTTTAAACCTGCACGCTCACCGGGGGTGTCTTCTAATGGGGCAATGATAAGCAGTTTACCATCTCTTACACCAATTTGAACACCGATACCTTTTAGGGAACCTTGAATACTTTCAGATTCTTCTTTATATTCTTTAGGTGTTAAAAATTTTGTATAAACATCACCTAAAGAATCAACCATAGTAGCAATAGCAACATAAGCGTCCTGTTCATCTTTTATAACATTATCATACTTATGACGCCAACGCTCCCAATTTTGTTGATTTTGTGTATCATCAACATATTTTGCGTTGATTAATTTCCAAGCTCTATCATATAAGCCTTGAGGGGTTACTGCCATAGCAGGATTAGCTATGTTTGTAATTGCAAATAAACCGAAAATTAAAATAAATATAGATAATCTTTTTAGCATTTGTTTTAAACTCATAAATATTCCTTTTTACGTTATTTTATTATAACAAAATTAAAATTCTTTTCTACATATAAAATAACTAGATTATCTAAATAAAATTGATTAAAGTTTAAAAAAATGATTTAATTAAATAAAAGAACATTAGGAGTAGAAAATGAGAAGCGATATTATCAAAAAAGGTATTGACCATGCACCGCACAGAGCTTTATTATATGCAGGCGGATTATCAGACAAAAATATTGATAGACCATTTATTGGTATTGCAAGCTCATTTTCGGATTTAGTCCCAGGACATGTCGGTATGCGCGATTTAGAGCGCCAAATTGAAAAAGGCATTCATTCAAATGGCGGTCAAGCATTCATTTTTGGCGTTCCAGCCGTTTGTGACGGTATTGCTATGGGTCATTGCGGTATGAGATATTCTCTTCCAAGCAGAGATTTAATTGCAGACTGCGTTGAATCAGTTGCAAGCGCTCATCAATTAGACGGGTTAGTTTTGCTTACAAATTGCGATAAAATTACCCCTGGGATGTTAATTGCAGCGCTAAGATTAAATATTCCATGTGTTATAGTAACAGCAGGCCCATCATTAGAAGGCAACTGCAAAGGCGAAAGTTTAACCTTCATAAGAGGTTCTTATGAAGCAATCGGAAAATATAGAATAGGTGAAATAACAGAAAAAAAATTATGCGAAATGGAACATTATGCTTGCCCTACAATCGGCTCATGCCAAGGATTATATACAGCTAACACTCTAGCATGCTTAACAGAGGTTATGGGTATGAGCTTACCTGGATGTGCTACTGCTGCTGCTGTTTCATCTAAAAAGAAAAGAATAGCTTTTGAATCAGGATATGCAGTTTGCGATTTAGTTAGAAATAATATTTTGCCAAGAGATATCATAACAAAAGAATCTATAAGAAATGCTATTATAGTTGATTTGACTTTAGGAGGCTCAACCAATTCAATATTGCATTTACTTGCGATAGCTCAAAGTGCTAATATCGAATTATCCTTAGATGATTTTGAAGAATTATCCTCAAAAATTCCTCAAATCATCAAACTTGACCCATCAAGCACTCTAACTATGACTGATTTAGATAATGCAGGAGGAATTTCTGGAGTATTTAAAACTCTTTGGAATAAAACTCCCGAACTTAAAAATACAAAAAATATTCTAAATCAAACAGTAGAAGAAATTGCACAAAATGCTTGGGTAAACAATGAAGTAATAAGACCTTTGGATAATCCAATTACAAATAACCCCGGTCTTGCAATTTTAAGAGGAAATATAGCACCTAATGGAGCAGTAGTTAAAATCTCGGGTGTTGATAAAGACGTTTTTGAATTTAGAGGAAAAGCAAAAGTCTTTAACCACGAAGAAGATGCAATGAAAGCAATTACAGATGATATAGTTAGTGCAGGCGATGTTGTAGTTATCAGATACGAAGGCCCTAAAGGCGGCCCTGGTATGAGAGAAATGCTTGCACCTACCGCATTATTAGTTGGAAAAGGTTTAGGCAAAAAATGTGCTCTTATAACTGATGGCAGATTTTCGGGCGGAACAAGAGGATTGTGCATTGGACATATTTCCCCTGAAGCAAGCGTAGGTGGAACAATCGGTTTAATTGAAGATGGCGATATTATAGAAATAAATATAAATAACCGCACAATTAATTTATGCGTTGATGAAAATGAGCTTCAAAAAAGAAAAGAAAACTTTAAACCATATCAAAATGAAGTTCCTAAAGGTTATTTATCAAAATATCAAAAAAGCGTATCTCAAGCGCATTTAGGAGCAATTGCTCAATAGTAAAAAAGGCTAATCAATTGATTAGCCTTTTTAATATATAAATGTTTTTTTATTCATTTTCATAAATGTATAATTCACAAGCAACATCCGGTAATTCAAACATTGTTTTAAATTTTGAATATTCAAAAGTATCTGAATATTTAGGTTCATCTTTTTTTGCTGTTAGTAATCTAGTAAGCAAAGCAATTGAAGCAGCAGCAATAGCACCTATTGCACCGTATTTTAACATTGAGCGATTAGCACCTCTTGCTGTTGTTGATGCATTAGAGAAAAATGTATCAGCAGCTTCCTTTAAATTACCAAATTCACTTTTCGTAGGGATAATATAGCGTGCGCCCATACCTAAAGCAGCACCTGTTGCTGTAGTTAACATAAGTTGTGCGTTATTTCTTTTTGTCGGTTGAGTTGATTCAATTCTCATCATAACAATCACACTTTCTACACAAGATAATCATGCCAACCTTGACCACAATTGACATTCCTTTTCACTTTCTCACTTGGTCAAAAAAAATTTATGTATCCCTAACGACTTCACAAATTTTTTCTATTGTATCATATAAAAATAGTTTTGTCAATAAAACCATGGAAATTTATCGTTAAAATGACGTAGATTACATTAATTCAGTCATAATCAATGGACCGTCTTCGCTTGCAACAACAGTGTGTTCAAAATGCGCGGAAGGCATCTTATCATCAGTTACTACGCCCCAGCCATCAGCCAAAGTATGAACTTCATCACAACCTAAATTCAACATAGGCTCAATTGCAATTGCACAATTTTTCTTAATGATTACATTACTATTTGTTCTATAATTAAATAAAAACGGTTCTTCATGCATATCTCTGCCTACACCATGACCGCCATATTGACGAACAATACCAACTTTATTTGCAATAGCAACATCTTCAATAGCAGCAGATACATTTTCAAGTTTAGTATCCGGTATCATCTTTTCAATACCGGCAAAAAGAGCTTTTTTAGTAGTGTCAAGCAAATGTTGAACTTCGGGAGTAATTTTGCCCACAGGATAAGTCCAAGCACCATCCCCTACTAAACCTCTAAAAGTTGCCCCAACATCAATAGAGATAATATCTCCATCTTTTAAGATTGTATTTTCATTTGGAATGCCATGGACAACTTGTTCATTAACAGAAGTGCAAATTGAATTAGGAAACCCACAATAACCTAAAAATGTAGGTATAGCCTTATTTTTCTTAATTATGTCATAAGCAATTTTATCAAGCTCAAGAGTAGAAATCCCCGCCTCAACAACTTTTGCCATCTCTTGATGAACTAAAGCTACAATATGACCAGCATGGCGCATTAATTTAATTTCTT
>CALUZF010000146.1 GCA_944325165.1 Candidatus Gastranaerophilales bacterium | reverse complement strand
TAATAAATTACGCAACCTTACCACCTTAAAACCCTCTCATACCAATCGAAGTCAAGAATTTGGGAGCGTGTTTTTTCAAAAAGATTTATTATCTCTTTTGTGAAGTAAAAAGGAGATAAAAATGGAAGAACACGAAAATTTAAAAGAAGGTAAATTAATAACTCTAAAAAGCAAAGAGTCGATGATTGATTTACTCTATCTGTCCTGCATAAAGGGGTTAAATTGCCTGTGTATATTGGACTCATTAACAAAAGAATATTTAGTACAAAAACTGTTATTAGAACATGCAGGTGTAAATCTTAATAATAACCTTACTATAGAGGATTACAAATACCTTGTAAGAGCAATGCATGATATGTGTACATGGGGATTATATATAGATAAGTTTCAAACAATAGCAAAAACAAATAATAAAATAAAAAAACTAAACCCTGATTATGTATTTATTGAATCAGAACAAGATATTATTTCAGATAAGCATTGGAAAACAATAGCAGAAAAACGACAGGTTATTATTGTACTGACCTCTTATAATGATGAAATTTTTAATGAAGATGGCAAGCATAAACTAGAGAAACCATCAAAGAAACCTGAAGCTAAAATAATAATTGATTTTATTGACAAGAATGTAAAAATTGACATTATCTTGCCTAAAAATAAAGCACTAAAAGAAAATAATAGTGCTGAAATACAAGGAATAAAAAAGGCAAAAAGTTATCGGATGCTAAACAAAGATTTTAAGATAACAAGTGATTTCAAAGCCATAATTATTGATAATCAAACCCACGATATTCCTGATTGTTTTAATACAGATATGGTTAAAAACGAGGATGAAAAAACATGGCAAATGATATTTTATCAGATGTTTGCAGATGATATAAATTCAGAATTGAATAAACGAGGCAAAGAATGTATTTAACGGAAGAAGAATTTAAAATATTGAAAGGTTTAATATTAGGGCTTAGTTTTGCCTAAATAAACCGAAAATTAAATAAACCATTAAGAACATGCGACCCGAGAATTGACTCCCTTTATCAAAAGTATGGAGTTGTTAATAGTATAGAATTAATTAAAAAAGCTGACCTGAAAAAAGTTACAGTAGAAAAAATAGAAGGAATACCTTATTGGAAATATGAAAATACACAGCTTGTACAAAGTATTCCTATCTGTAAAAAAGCAGTAGAAAATATTATAAGTTTACTTTCGCAGGTTGAAGATGATAAAAGAGAATTTAAAATTATTTATTCTGCCAATAAGCTGAATAAATTTTTACTCATTGACAATGGAGTCGAAAAGATTTATTTGTACAGGCAAAAAATTAATCAGTAAATATTTTTAGTTCAATAATTTTATTGTCCTTTACATAAAAACGGATATTGCCGTAAACAAAGCCCAAGTAATTCCAAAATAATCTTTCTCCTGGTTGTATTACACAAATCTTGCTCAAATTATAATTTCGTATGTATAATTCTTCCTGATTGTTTATCTTTAAGTTACCAATTTCAAGTGGATAGGTAACTGTATTGACAAAATACTCCATATCGTTTTGTTCAAGAGCATATTTTATTTTTTTCAGAAATGTAATTGCAGTATTAAAATCCTCTCTAGTAAATAAATCTGAACCACAAGCACAACCTAAGTTTTTTAGCTCAGGATTTTGTTCTAACTCCTCAAAAGTTGGACATAACAGGACTTCTTCTTGATTATAACTTGAAATAGCACTAACTGTTCGTTGGGCTATAAAAATAACAATTAAAAGTAAAACGACTGGAATTATTTTTTTATACATTGTTATTATTCTCCATAATTGCTATATCTGTCAAATATTATAACTTCTTCTATTTGGCTTTTTGATATTGTTTTAATTTCTTAATTAAATTTTTATCTACTAAAAAATAATCTTGTTTCTTCAAAAGAGCATCACTTGATTTATTAACATCAACTTCAATTCCTTTAGCCATGTAATAAGAACCTAGTTTTAAATTATAAATTTGTTCTAGTGAAAGTCCCCATTGTTTTCCCAAATCGGGATTTGTATTTTTTAATTCATCTTTTTGCTTGTTGCTGAGAAAATCGCCAATTAGTTTATCAGGATATTTTTGTTTAATTTTATTTGAAGCAGAAACTAAATCATTCCTGTATTTTATAGCTTCTGCTTTTTCAATATCAGCCACGGCTGTTTTAACTTTCTCATAGTCTGCTAAATAAGGGGCTACGGTGTTTTTATAATCCTCAAACCATTTTCTAACATCATTTAAAGTTATTCCATACCTTCCCTTTGGCTCATAATTAAACATAGCTGGACCTTCTGTAGGAATTAAATCAGGGGTTTTATAATATTTGTTATGGATATATGTAAATCTTAAGTATTCTTTATTAAAATTATTTACATTTAATTTCTTTGAAATAGAAGATTTTACAAATACAGGTTTTTTAGAGTTTGCAAAATAGTAATTAATATCATACCCGCTAGGAAGATTAACCTTTTGCAAATTACCATCAAATAAACATCCTTCAGGTATTAAGTCAAAAAGATTTTTGGGAGCTGTAAATACCGCATAAGTATCCTTAACTAATGTACTGTCACTTGATTTTCCTTTATTTGCTATTTTAAAATCAATATTCGGAAGGTTATTTTGATATGTTTCGATTTGTTTGACAAGTTTAGCGTGGTCTGACAAAAGTTTGTCTAGTTCGTTCTTTTGTTTTAATTGATTTCTTTTTATTTCTTCAGGGGATAATTCTGTTCTGTCGATGAATTTTTCGGTATACTCAATTTCATTTTTGAACTCATTGCGATATGCTTCTGCCTGCATTGGAGCCATTATGAAGTAATTACAATAATTATTGTAACAGCTTTCTACTTCTACAAAACCGTTATTCATTTTTTGAGTTCTATATGAACCAATGACCTTATTGTTCAAATAGTATGTTGTTGTATTGCCTATTGTTTTAGAAGTAACATGTGTATTTGCTAATACAATATTTTGTATTATTAATATTGCTATCAAAGAAATTATAATATTTTTCATGAAAGCTCCTATAATTGACAAGTTGACCAATTGATTACATCAACATTATTTGCCTCTAAGAACTTGTTGCATTCTTTAAATGGTTTAAATTTACTATCCTTAAAAGCAGGAAGTTCGCCGTTATAAATAGCCTTGGTACAAGCCTGATAATTATTTGAAGGGTGTGAAGAACGCAGAATTTTAATAAATGAAGAATTTTCATATTCATTCGATTTATAAGCAAGAGCTTGTAATTTGTTTGCCTTATCACCCCATAACATAACTACTAAAGGTTGTTTGCTTGCTGTCTTAATTTCAAGAAGCTTAGATATTGCTGAATTAATCAACTGATTCCAAGTCTTAATGTGAAATTCTTGGTTGCTCTCTCCTGCAAAGGTTAAGGCTGTGTTAAGCAATAAAACTCCTTGCTTTTTCCAAGCTGACAAATTTGTGTAACTGTTATCAATTCCTACATCTTCTTTGATTTTATAAAAAATGTTTCTTAGTGAATCATCCGCAGGAATTTTGCCGTCTTTGTAAGAAAATGCAAGTCCATGAGCTTTCTTCTCATCAGGATAAGGGTCTTGTCCGATAATCAAAACTTTAACATCTTGCGGATTTAACCCGTCAAAAGCATTGAATATATCGCCTTGACTCGGTCTTGTACATTCGTTAATACATTTCTGAATTTCAGGAGTAAAAATTTCTTCTACTTCCTGTCTCGTGAACCAATCGTTCATAATCAATATTTCTTTCAGAGCTTCCATAACATCCTTTCTGCCGTTTAGAACTTTGAGGCGATATTTGAACACAATTAACACTTAATAAGAACATTCTACGCATAAAAAGCTGAAAACGCAAGTATT
>CALUZF010000145.1 GCA_944325165.1 Candidatus Gastranaerophilales bacterium | reverse complement strand
ATTATTTCAATTCCGCCATAATTTTGAGATAAAACATCTTTTTGTTGTTCAAATATTTTGTTGTATAGCTCTCTTATTTCGCTTCTTGAAATATGGCTTGGATTATTTGATACGGATGATACAAAAGTATCTTTTTTGATTTTATTTGCACAGAAATTTATTGTGCTAAAGTTGTTGTTTGTTGTTGTTATGTTTTTATTTTTAGGCTTGTTGATTTGTATTGCTTGATTTATAAAATTTATTTTCATATTTTTATAAAACAGGTGAATTTATATAGTTGCTAAGATTGGAATGTATGGCTTAATTACATACTAAAAAGCACCCAATCAGGTGCTTTAAATTTAAATAATATGGCGGGAATAATGCGTTTTGTATCGAACCATTTATTACAACATTAAAATTGTAGTTAATAAATAAAGATAGTGCAAAACTAGTTTGTATGTTGAGTCAGCGGGCTTCTAGATCTATTGCGTAAAATATTACTTGTTTAAATTTTCTTGCCTTTAGTCTTGATAAAAATTTAACAATCTAAATTACTTAATAACAACTGAAATAGTATTTTAAATAAACAATTTAAATTAATATTTAGGGTAACTTTCTCTATTTTAATCATCTTTACAGACTTTAATAACAATTATATTTATGTTATATTTTGAGTGGCAGGTGGAATATGACAAAAGAGAATAAAGAATATAAGTTTGTAGATTTATTTGCTGGGGCAGGTGGCTTAAGTCTTGGACTAGAGCAAGCTGGGTTTCAAGTTGTTTTTGCAAACGAAATTAATGCTACCTGCGCTGAAACATATCTATATAATAGGAGACTCTCAAAAGAGCAGATGTTTGTCGGTGATATAAATAATCTATTACAAAATATTGATAGGTATAAACATCATTTTGACAATATTTCTTTGGTATGTGGTGGTCCACCTTGTCAAGGATTTTCTATGGCAAATCGACAAAGATTAATTGATGATCCTAGAAATCATTTATATAAAAGTTATTTGGAATTTTTAAGCGTAACAAAACCTAAATTTTTTATTATGGAAAATGTAAAGGGCATGGCTAAAAAAATGGAGGAAATCTTAGATGATTTTCATAATAAGCTAGGTCTGGAATATGATATTGAATACAAAATTCTTAATGCTAAAGATTTTGGAGTACCTCAAAATAGAGAACGATTAATCGTTATTGGTAATCGTATAGGAATTAAATCAAGCCAAATTTTTGACGAAATAGAAAGTTGTAAGAAATCTAAAATTGTAACATTGGGTACTGCAATATTAGACCTACCTAAATTGCAACCGAATAAATTGAAAAATAATACTGAATATGAAGATGAAAAATGTGGCTATTTTGAAAGAGATTATAATTATAAACGCACTATATTTTATAATTTTATCAACAATAACAGGAATATTTCTAAAATCTATAACCATAAAAGTAGGTATAATAACGAACGAGATATTAAAATCTTTAGTTTATTACCACAGGGATGCAATTCTTTACATGAATCAATCAAGGATATAATGCCATATAAGAGCAGGAATGATATATTTAAAGATAAATATTATAAATTATCAGAAAATGAAGTATGTAAAACAATTACATCTCATATGAAATTTGATTGTAATATGTATATACACCCTACTCAAGCAAGAGGTTTATCACCAAGAGAAGCAGCCAGAGTACAAACATTTCCAGATGACTATGTTTTTAAAGGTCCGCAAAATAGTTGGTATATGCAAATAGGTAATGCGGTGCCGGTTAAATTAGCAGAGGTAATAGGAAAGTGCATAATAAAAAAAATAGAGAATTAAAACATTTAGAATTATTTGCAGGAATTGGAGGATTCCGTTTAGCACTAGAACTTCTAGGGAAGGATTTTAGTGTAAATATAAATTGTGTTGGTTTTTCCGAGATAGATAATTATGCTACTCAAAGTTATAAAGCAAATTTTAATACTAATAATGAACTTGAAATTGGGGATATCGTTAAATTTACAGAAGACAAAAATAATATAACACATTTAGATGATTTTTCTTTACTAACTGGAGGGTTCCCATGTCAAGCATTTAGCATGATGGGCTTACAGAAAGGTTTTGATGATTTAAGAGGAAATGTATTTTTTAAAATTATAGATATTTTAAAGGAAAAGCAACCTCAAATTATATTATTAGAGAATGTAAGAAATTTAGTTTCACATAATAATGGTGAAACATTTAAAACTATACTTGCTTTAATTAAGAAGGCTGGCTATCCATATATATATCATGATATTTTTAATACAAATAATTTTGGTTTAGCACAAACTAGAAATAGGGTTTTTATTTTTGCATCTAAAACCCCTTTACAAAAAGGATTTGAGTTCTCACAAGAGCTTGTGAAAGATTCATTTAATAAAATAAAAAACAGAACTTCATTACAAATACAAAATAATGTATTAGATGTTTTAGAAAAAAAAGTAGACGAAAAGTATTATATTTCAAAGGTTTTAAAACCTACAATTCTATCAAATGGAACCAAAAATTTTTCAAGCAAATCAGAAATAAATCCTATAATTGCAAAGCCATTAACGGCAACTATGGTTAAAATGCATAGAGCTTGCCAAGATAACTATTTTAGTGATGACTTTATTAATGCAGAAGACCCGATAAAATACAAGGAAATTGTTTTCACTAAAGAAGAACTTATCGAAAAGAGAATTCGTAAGATAACACCTCTTGAAGCTCTTAGTTTTCAAGGTTTCCCAGCATCGTATTGTAGAAATTGTCAAAAAGCTGGTATTAGTAATCATCAGTTGTACAAGCAAGCAGGAAATGCTGTTAGTGTAAATACTGTTTATGCAATATTATATTATCTATTAATAGAAAAGAATGTTTTAAGGATGGAATAATATGGAAAAGTTTTTTGAATTGCATGATGAAAAAATAATTGGATATAAAGCATTGACGGATGCAGATTTAGGTCGCAGGATTACAAGTCACCAAACTCATATCGGTTTATTTGATGACGTTTTAACATTCTTACCAAATGAACCAATAATAGAAGATTCTGCAATGTTTATTTATGAATCAAATACTGAAATTTTAAGCTTGAATTTTGATAGAATATCAAATCCAGATGGAACTTTTAGAAGTCCTAAAATTAAAGTAGGCGGAAGAGGCACTGTTTCTTTGGTTTCTACAATTAGAGAAATTGCTCGTAATGCAGATAAAAATATTATTTGGTTTTTATTTTGGTTCGGTCTTCAAAGTGGTCAATCTGTTTTTTTGCTATTTGACAATCAATCTCAAGCTTATAAAGATATTGTAAATATTGGATTAAACCTTGATGAGCATTCAAAGGGACGAGTAACAGCTGATGATACTATTTTCGGTCAAATACTTTCATATATAGAAAGCACTCTTGATATATCTACTAAGAATGTTATCCAAGAATTAGAAATTGAAACCCAAATTCCAGGTAAGCTAATAAATGAAAGAAAATTTCGCAAATATGATATTCAAAGAGCTCAAACTATATTTACAGAAATTGGCAAAAAAGGCGAAGTTCTTGTTGCTGAATATTTTGATAAGTTAAAATTTGAGAACAAAATTAAAACCTATAATTGGGTCAATGAAAATTCAGAAAGTGGAAATCCATATGATTTCGTTTATCAAGATTTAACTGATAATGTAATATACTTAGATGTTAAAACCACCAAATTTAATTTTGAACAAAGAATTGTATATAGTGATAGAGAAATTAATTTTGCAATAACTTGTCCAAGAGGTTGTTATAATATATATAGGGTCTATAATTTGTGTGAAAATGGTGCTGATTTACGAATATGTAAAAATTGTACATCGCATTTTAATTCGTTAAACGAAAATATTATTGATT
>CALUZF010000144.1 GCA_944325165.1 Candidatus Gastranaerophilales bacterium | reverse complement strand
TCAAAAGAAACCATTCCTAATTAATATGATAATCATCCAACCATTAATAGGCCATGCCTGTTAATGATAATTTTACTATAAATAAAATAAAATTGAAATTATTTTATTCAACTGTTACAGATTTTGCAAGATTTCTAGGCTGATCAACATCTTTTCCTAAATATTCTGCTATATAATAAGCCAATAATTGTAACACAACAACATTTAGCGCAGGGCTTAATACATCACAAACAGAAGGAATTATAATCAAATCATCAAATAAGTCTTTATCTTTATCAGCTATATAATCAGCAACACCGATTAATTTTGCTTGACGAGCACGTGCTTCTTCGCAATTAGATAAAACTTTATCATAAACAATTCCTGAATTTAATATTGCTAAAACAGGCATATTTTCATCAAGCATTGCGATAGGTCCATGTTTTAATTCACCCGCACCATAGCCTGTAGCATTAATATAGCTTATTTCTTTTAATTTAAGCGCACCTTCCAAAGCTGATGGGAAATTTATTCCTCTTGCAATAAAAATAAAATCTTTATAGCTTGAATATTTCTTTGCAATTTTTTTAATATCATCGGTATTTTCGAGCAAAGCTTCGATTTTATTTGGAAGCTCGATTAATTCTTGTTTTAACTTTTTAATTTCTTCATCAAATTTTGTAATACCTTTATTTTCCATTAAATAAATTGCAAGCATATAAAGGCTTATTAATTGAGCCATATATGATTTTGTAGCAGCAACTGAAACTTCAATACCAGCGTTCACAGGCAACAAGCTATCAGCTAATCTTGCCATGGTTGAATCAGCTCTATTTGTAATTATTGCAATATGTGCATTTTTTTCTTTAACTTGCTTAATTGCAGTAATTGTATCTGCTGTTTCGCCTGATTGAGAAATACCTATTACTAATGTATTTTCATCAGCAATAGTATCACGATAAATATACTCGCTTGATGGTTCTACATCAGTCGGTATATTTGCAAATTTTTCTATGATATATTTTCCAACTAAACCCGCATGCAAGCTTGTTCCGCAGGCGATTATTTGAACTCTTGTGATATTTTTTATTTTATCTTTATCAAGTTTAAATTCATCAAGATTAATTTTATTATCATGCCCTAATAATTTTCCGCTTAAAACATTTCTTACAACATCGCTTTGTTCATGGATTTCTTTAAGCATGAAATGTTTATAGCCCATTTTTGAAATTGCCATAGCTTCAAAAGGCAAATGTTCAACCTTATTTATTACCAAATTGCCGTCATCATCATAAATCTGGATAGAATTTTTTGTAACAACACCAACTTGATAATCTGATAAATATATTGCTTTTTTAGTGTATTCAATAATAGCTGGAATATCAGAAGCTATAAAATTTTCGCCCTCGCCAACGCCGATTATCAAAGGGGCATTTCTTTTTGCTACAACGATTTTATCGGGTTCATTATTATGAACAGCACAAAATGCAAAAGCACCTTTAATTTTTTTAACTGCACTTTGCATTGCTTTTAATAAGTCATTTGTTTTTCCATATTCATGGGCAATTAAATGGGCTGCAACTTCCGTATCTGTTTGAGATTGGAAAACACAGCCATAAGATAATAATTCTTCTTTTAATTCTTGATAATTTTCAATTATTCCATTATGAACGAGAGTAAAATTCTTGCAATTACAAGTATGCGGATGAGCATTTATTGTAGTAGGCAAACCATGTGTCGCCCAACGGATATGACCAATACCTTTTGTTGCTTTAGAGCATATATCTTCTTTTGTTTTTAAAACTTCAACAAGATTGTTTAATTTTCCTTGTGCTTTATAAATATATGTTTTATTATCACAACACAGCGCAACACCCGATGAATCATAACCACGATACTCAAGATGAGATAAACCTGAAATTAAAATCTCACTTGCTTTTTTATCCCCAATATATCCAATTATTCCGCACATATTAAATAACTCCACAGTTGTCTATTGTGTTATTTTAATATGAGAAAAATTTAAATACAAATTAAGTTTGTATAAAGATTAAATTAAAATTTACAATTCAATTTCTTCATAATCACCCATAGCTTTTAATTGTTTTTGCTTAATATTATGAACAGTGGCATCAACTAAAAGCTCAAAAGATTTCATATCTTTAATTTTAGGCGAAAATTCTTTAATCAAAGTATCTCGAACCATTTTTTCGAGTTTTTCATTATCTTTATTAATATCCTTTTTATCCTCAGGAATTAAATAATCAATATATCTGGAAGCAATTTTACAATCTTGCAAACTTGAAAACATAGCCCACTTCAATTTTGGACTTAAGTCTTTTAATTTTCTTACAATTTTGAAATTTTTAAAATTCATTTTTGACCTCTGCGCATTTTCATGCTCTTACGCTGTCTATTTAAAGTGAGCTGAAAAATAAAAGTGATAAACTTTTAACATGTTTTTTACAAAAGTTTACTTAAATAAAATTATATCGATTTTTTTAGTATTTTTCAAGTTTTATTTTTGTAGTATGCTGATTAAAAATGTCCACGTAGTTCAGATGGATAGAACGTCACCCTCCTAAGGTGAATGTCGGAGGTTCGAATCCTCTCGTGGACATTTTTAATTGTAAACGTTCAATTCAAGATGAATAAATGCCACCCTCAATAGCAATATTAATCATAATAAAAGCCCCAAACGGGGCTTTTATTATACACTCACGATTCCTTCTTTTATTGCTTTTACTGCAGCTTGGACTCTATCATCCACGCAAAGTTTTTGCAAAATCGAACAGACATGAGCTTTTGCAGTGTGTACAGAAACAATTAACTCTTGAGCAATTTGTGTATTTGATTTTCCTTGAACCAATAATTTTAAAACCTCGTTTTCTCTTTCTGTTAATCTTGTTTTTGTTTCATTTGAATGATTAACAGACATAATTTCAGTATTTTCAGGTTTTGGAAAAACTTTAAGTGCAAGATGTGCAACATTTGAATCAATCCAACAAGCACCTTTTGCAACATTTTTTATAACTCCCGATAAAGTAATAGGATCAATATCTTTTAAGCAATATCCGCTTGCACCAGAACCCAGCGATGCGATAACTTCTTCTTCCCTATCATGAGAGGTTAAAATAATAATTTTTGTATCAGGCGAGATAGTTTTCACTTGAGCAGTTGCTTCAAGTCCGTTAACCCCCGGTAAGCCTAAATCCATCAACACCACATCAGGCTTTTCTTTTTTAATTAGTTCCAATCCAATTTCAGCATTTTGAGCTTCTGCTACAACATTAATATTTTCAATTTCATTTAGAGCATATCTTAAGCCAACACGAGTTAATTTATAATCCTCAATAATTATCACTCTTACTTCCTTGTTCTTCAAATTTTTGTCCAATACTTGTTGGCCCATGTTGTTATCCTTTCTATTTATTTTGCTTCAACCACTTGCTTTAGGTTAATACTATCTTATATAGGGTATTTAGCCAATTAGTCGCCTGTCTAGTTTGAATATTACCCAATTGGATAATAAATAATTCTTTTGAATTAATGCATGCTCATTTTTTATAATATAATGTTTTTATGGAACAAAATTATTTGCCGTTATTTAGAAAATATCGTCCACAATCGTTTAAAGATATAGTAGGACAAGAGAGTTTAGTTAAAGCCTTATCTAATGCCATTGAATTAAACAGAATTGCAAACGCTTATTTATTTTGCGGTCCAAGGGGTACAGGCAAAACTTCAAGCGCCAGAATTCTTGCTAAATCGCTAAATTGCGAGCATGGCCCGACATTAGAGCCATGCCAAAAATGTGCAAGCTGCGTTGATATTACAAACGCCACAGGGCTTGATGTTATTGAAATTGACGCCGCTTCAAATCGCGGTATTCAAGATGCAAA
>CALUZF010000143.1 GCA_944325165.1 Candidatus Gastranaerophilales bacterium | reverse complement strand
CAATGCCCTTCAGGCTCTCGTGGCGGTGATTTAGGATATTTTGGAAAAGGCATGATGGTAAAAGAATTTGAAATTCCAGCATTCAATGAACCTGTTGGAACAGTTACAGACCCAATCAAAACACAATTTGGCTGGCATTTAATTTATGTAATCGATAAGAAATAAGGAATAAAAATGCGATTTTTACATGCAATGATAAGAGTAAAAGACGAAAATAAAGCAATTCGTTTTTACAAAGACCTTTTAGGTCTTGAAAAAGGGAAAAGAATAAGACTTGAAGATTGCTATCTTCAATATATGATTGATAAAAATACAAATACACAAATTGAATTTACAATTAATGATGAAACCCCAAAAGACGGCTATTCAAACGGAAATGCATTCGGACATTTTGCTTTTGAATGTGATAATCTTGATGAAATTGATAAAAAATTAAAGCAAATGGGCTATGAATGGGAGATTGAGCCTTTCTATATGGAAGAAGTAAAAACAAGAATAGCCTTTATATCGGATCCGGATAACAATTCAATAGAATTAATTGAAAAAAAATAAAAAATGCGGTGTCTTAGCACCGCATTTCATTTGCAAGAAGTTTCTTTTACCCTTGTTTATCTTCAAATTCTGATAGATTTACTAAACTTGGGTCCACTCCTAAAACTTCTCCTATGCGATTTAATTCTGCAACAGATAGCGTTGCTAATTCTGATGCTTCAAAATGTTCAACGAAATCCAATATCTCATCTTCATTCATAGTCATAATAGGTGAAATATATGGCTGTTTTTGAGTTGAGATATATTCAATACCGGACAAATCTTTTTGTCTGGGGTCAGCCTCAACAAGACTTTGAGAGTTTTTTAATATCTCTTGTCTTAATAATGAAGCTATTTGAGTTTCGTCAAAAGTCATCTTTCCTTGTTCCATAACTTATGCACACCTTTCTGCTTGATATAGTTATCGGCAAATTTAGACAAAAATTTAGAATTTATAACATTATTGTTACATTTGTTAATATATTTTTTATGTTAGAATTCCTTTATGAAAAAATTTTACCTAAAATCCCTAGGTTGCAAGCAAAATCAGCTCGAAGGGCAAATAATAGAAAATGAGCTAATTAAAATAGGATATATAAAAACAGACAAATTGGAAGATAGCGACATTTATCTTCTAAATTCTTG
This sequence comes from Candidatus Gastranaerophilales bacterium, assembly GCA_944325165.1. Classification (GTDB taxonomy): domain Bacteria; phylum Cyanobacteriota; class Vampirovibrionia; order Gastranaerophilales; family Gastranaerophilaceae; genus RUG14156. The sequence continues at coordinate 2,769 of CALUZF010000143.1, read as the reverse complement.
CTCTGTAACATCTCATAGCGATTCTCAAGTGAATTATCTTCTGCACCATGCTAAAAAAGTTAATCCTAATATAAAAACAGTGCTCTTAGGTTGTGTTGCTCAAACTTATAAACAACATGAAGCATTTAATTATTCTGATATTGATTTAATTTTAGGTAACAGCGAAAAAATATTTATCGAAGAATACATTGATAAAAAAGGTTTTTTTGTGGGGGATATTTTTTCTAAAAAAGAATTTGAAGGAAAATTTCTTCTAGAACCAAATACAACAAGGGTTTCAATAAAAATTCAAGATGGTTGTAATAATCGCTGCGCATATTGTATTATCCCTTATGCAAGAGGCAATTCACGCTCAAATACAATAGAAAACATAATAAAACAGATAAATATTGTTGTTGAAAAAAATATAAAAGAAATAGTCCTAACAGGTATCCACATTGGTCAATGGGGCTTAGAATGGAATTTAAATCTATTAGATTTATTAAAAGAAATTGAAAAAACAAAAATTCCCAGATACAGATTAGGCTCATTATATGTTAATGAATTAGATGATGAAATTATTGATTTTCTTTCAAAATCCAAAAAATTCTGTCCGCATTTTCATCTTTCGCTTCAATCTATGTGCGATAAAACTCTATCAAATATGAATAGAAAATATAGCACAGATGATGCTCTAAAAACCATTGAAAAATTGCACAAAAGCTTTAATTTACCATATTTAGGATGTGATATTATCGTTGGTTTTCCAAATGAAAATGAAGAAGATTTCATTGAAACATACGACAATCTAAAAAAAGCAAAATTATCTTCGATTCATTGTTTTCCTTATTCTAAAAGAGAGAAAACTCCCGCTTATTATATGGATAATCAAGTTCAAAATTCTATTAAAACTCAAAGAGTTGAAAAAATTATGGAATTATCAAAAGAATTGCATAAAGAATTTTTAGAAAAAAATAAAAATACAACTCAAGAAATTTTAATAGAAAAAAAATCAAAAAAAACAGGCTTATACGGCGCAACTACAAGAAATTATATAAAAATTAACCTCGAGGGCGATGACAATAATTTAAGACATACACTTAAAGAGGTTAATTTATCAGAATTTAAATTATATTAATCTTGAGCTTTGGCAAATTTTCCGATTTGTTGTTGTAAAACTTCACAAGCTTTTTCAAGTTGAGGGTCTTTATTTGCTTCAATATCTTTTTCAGTAATATCTACAACATAATCGGGAGTAATACCTTTTTTATTGATATCACTGCCATTTGGAGTTAAATATTTTTGAATTGTAATATGAAGCGCAGAACCATCAGGAAGCTTATTTATTTCTTGTACAAGACCTTTTCCAAATGATTTTTTACCTACAATAATCGCTCTTTTATTATCCTTCAAAGCACCAGATAGAATTTCAGATGCTGAAGCAGAACCCCCATTAATCAAAACAACAACGGGTTGATTTGTAACAACTTGAGCTAATGAGTTTTGAGTATCTTTATAACCATCCTTATCAACAGTTGAAACTATAACTTTAGAGCTCAAAAACATATCAGCTATATAAATAGCATTAGTTAAAAGCCCGCCGGGATTTGAGCGTAAATCTATAATTAAACCGTCTTTATCACGATATTTGTTTAATGCTTCTTGAAATTCGCTTGCAGCATTTCTTGATAAAAATGAGCTTAATCTAATATAGCCTAAATTATCATCAACTTTGCCTATTTTTGGAGCTTTAGTTGAAACCGATTTCAACTCAATATTAGCTCTTTCGATAGTATATAATTTTGGTTCTTCATTTTTTCTTTTAACCAAAAGCTCAACCTTAGTGCCTTCTGGGCCTCTAATGGCGTCAGCCGCAGCTTCAACTGTTATACCTTTTGTTGATTTTCCATTGATTTCAAGAATTTCATCTTCACTTTTTAAGCCGGCACGTTCTCCGGGGGTGTCTTCTAATGGAGCAATAATAAGCAATTTACCATCTCTTACACCGATTTGAACACCGATACCTTTCAAGGAACCTTGAATACTTTCTGATTCTTCTTTATATTCTTTAGGGGTTAAAAATTTTGTATAAACATCACCCAAAGAATCAACCATAGTACCTATTGCAACATAAGCATCCTGTTCATCTTTAATAACGTTATCATACTTATGGCGCCAGCGCTCCCAATTTTGTTGATTTTGAGTATCATCAACATATTTTGCATTAATCAATTTCCAAGCTCTATCATATAGACCTTGAGGAGTTACTGCCATAGCGGGGTTTTTTATATTTGTAATTGCAAAAAGCCCAAAAACCAAAATAAATATAGATAATCTTTTCAACATTTGTTTTAAACTCATAAATATTCCCTTTAACGTTATTTTATTATAACAAAATTTAAATTCTTTTCTACATATAAAATAACTAGATTATCTAAATAAAATTGATTAAAGTTTAAAAAAATGATTTAATTAAAGAAAAAGAATATTAGGAGTAGAAAATGAGAAGCGACATTATTAAAAAAGGTATTGACCATGCACCGCACAGAGCCTTGTTATATGCAGGCGGATTATCAGATAAAAATATAGATAGACCATTCATAGGTATTGCAAGCTCATTTTCAGACTTAGTCCCAGGACATGTCGGCATGCGAGATTTAGAGCGCCAAATTGAAAAAGGTATACATTCAAATGGCGGTCAAGCATTTATTTTTGGTGTTCCCGCTGTTTGCGACGGTATTGCTATGGGTCATTGCGGTATGAGATATTCTCTTCCAAGCAGAGATTTAA
>CALUZF010000142.1 GCA_944325165.1 Candidatus Gastranaerophilales bacterium | reverse complement strand
GGCGATCAAATGAGCGTTATTGGAATTGCAAGAGAATTAAGCGCATTATTTAACCGCAAAATGAAATTTGAAAAAATAGAGCTTCCTCAAACGAAAGCTGATTTTGAAGTTGAAATTAAAGATGATGACGCTTGCAAATATTATAGTATTGCAGTATTAAAAAACCTTGTAACAAAACCATCTCCCGACTTCATACAAAGAAGGATTACAGCAGGGGGTATGCGTCCTATTAATAACATTGTTGATATTACAAACTATGTAATGCTTGAATATGGCACACCGCAACATGCCTTTGATTTAGATAAATTAAATGGGTATTTATGCGTAAGATATGCTAAAAACGATGAAAAACTTGTTACTATCGATGGAGTTGAAAGAAAACTATCGCAGCAAAGCGTAGTTATCGCAACAAAAGAAGAACCTGTTTGCGCTGGCGGTGTTTTTGGCGGTTTAAATTCTGAAATCGACAGCAACACTAAAAATATTGCTCTTGAAGCAGCATATTTTACCCCTCATACAAACAGAAAATCAGCTCGCTCTATTGGTTATCGCTCAGATGCCTCAGGAAGATATGAAAGAGGAATAGATATTGAAATGATAGCGCCTGCAATGGCTCGCTCTATTGAATTATTAAAAAAATACGCAGATGCTGAATTTATTGGTATTTCAAAAACAGGTAACGATAAACTCGATAAAGTTGAAATAACTCTAAGAAATTCTGAAATAAAAAGAATTTTAGGTATTGAAATTCCTCAAGAACGCTCAATTGAAATTCTTGAAAATCTTGGCTTTAAATTATTAGGCAAAAATGAAATGGCAGCAAAATTTGAAGTTCCAAGCTACAGAATGGGTGATGTTGAGCGTGAAATAGATTTAATTGAAGAAATATCAAGAATAGATGGTTTCGATAAAATCACACCGGAAATTCCACCTATTTCACAAGGCGCAGACATAAGCTTTGACACAAGAACAATGAAAACAATAAATGAAACTATGCTTGCTTATGGCTTTGATGAAATTATCACAAGCTCTCTAATCGGTCATAATTTATGCAATACATATCTACAACCGCTTGATATGAATTGCGCTATTAAAGTTTTAAATCAACATTCTGACGATTTTTCAATTCTAAGACAAGCAATTAACCCTAATATGCTTGATGTTGCGAAAAATAACTTTGATAACGGCAATAAAAACTTTAGACTTTATGAAATAGGAAAAACTTATCTAAAGAAAAATGAAATAACAACAGATGATACAGGCGTTATCGAAACAAGAAAACTTACAGGATGTATCTTTGGTCAAGTAAATAATAACTTATTGAATAAAAAACAAGACGATTTCTTCACGCTAAAAGGCGTATTAGAAGGTCTATTTGAAAAATTGGGTCTATCTAAAAGAATTATTTTTGCTCAATTTAATGATGAAGATAGAAACAAATATGGTTTTATCCATCCTGCACAAGGTGCAACTATTTCTATTTTAGGTAAAAACAAAGAACCTATTGGTTTTATTGGTAGATTACACCCTGTTTTAGGCGATAAATTAAAATTCAATCAACCTTTGTATCTTTTTGAAATAAATCTTGAAGAAGTAATTTCATCAATTGCTCCAAGTATTGCAAAATATAAAAAATTACCTATTTTTGGCGCTGTTCAAAGAGATATCGCATTTATTGCACCAAAAGATACAACAATTGAAACCATAAATAAAACAATCAAAAAACTTGCAGATAAAAATATCTTCAAATCTTCAAAAGTTTTTGATATTTATGAAGGCGAAAATATCGAACAAAACAAAAGATCTTTCGCTTTTAGAATTACTTTGCAAGATGAAAATAAAACCCTAACAGATGATATTATTCAAGGAGAAATAAACAAAATAAAATCCGGTCTTGAAAAGAATATCATAGGTTTGGTTTTAAGATAAATGATTTTAATAACAGGCGGTGCAGGCTATATAGGAAGCCATTGTGCCTTGGAATTTATTAAAAATAATGAAAAAATAATAATTTTCGATAACCTTTCAACAGGTCATATCGAAACTATTGAAATGCTAAAAAAAATTAATCCTAATATAATTTTTATAAAAGGCGACTTGAAAAACCTTCAAGAAATAGAAGATGTTTTTAAAAAATACAAAATAGAATGTGTTTTTCATTTTGCATCTTTATCAATTGTACAAGAAAGCGCTAAAAACCCCCAATATTACTACGAAAACAACGTTATGGGTTCAATAAATTTACTAAATGCGATGGTAAAATATAAAGTTTTAAAGATTATATTTTCATCAAGTGCAGCAATTTTTGGAGAGCCAAAATACCTGCCTATTGATGAAAATCATCCTAAAAACCCCATTAATCCTTATGGCAAAAACAAATTGGAAATTGAAAATATTCTTGATGATTTTGATAAAAAATATAATTTAAAATCAATCAAATTAAGATATTTTAATGTTATAGGAGCAAATAAAAAAGATCTTTTAGGCGAATGGCACGATAGAGAAACCCATCTTATACCAAATATAATAAAATCAGCTATTAATCAAAAAACTTTTGAAATATACGGCGATAACTATAATACCAAAGATGGCACCTGTATTAGAGATTATATAGATATAAATGACTTAATAAAAGCTCATCATTCAGCCTATTTGTATTTAGAAAAAAATAATAAAAGCGATGATTTTAACCTTGGAGCAAAACAAGGAATGAGTGTAAAAGAAATTCTTAAAACAACCGAAAAAGTTTTAAATCAAAAAATTGACTATAAAATCTCTCAAAAAAGGCAAAATGAGCCCTCAGTTTTAATTTCAGACAACACAAAAGCAAATAAAATATTAAATTGGGAAGCAGAAACTTTATTATCAGACAGCATAAAATCAGCCTGTCAATGGGAATTAAAGCTACAAAAAAAGAGCATTTAAGCTCTTTTTTAATTTTGTATTCTATCTTGATAGAAATTTGTTTTTGGCTTTGGAGTTTCTAATGATTTTAGTGCTTGTTCATAATTCATTCTTGCAGCAGCTGCGGCTTCCAATTTTCTTTGGCGCTCAGCTTGTGCTTCAGCAGCACGTTTTCTACCACGAATTGTATCATCTGAAACAATGTTTCTGCCTGTTGAATCATATTGAACACGAGCTTCAACATAAGTGCCAAAACCGAACATTAACAATAGTGAAAGAATAAGCAGTTTTTTCATAGTTTCCTCCATTTATTTTACATTATATATGTACTAAAACGAAATATCAAAAAAAATTGTTCATTTTCTAAACTTTTGTAACAAGCCAAACTAAGCTTTTTTCAATGCTTTTCTTAACTTTTTATGTTCTGGACAATATTTTTCTACTTCAAGCCAAAATCTTTCACTATGATTTTTTATTCTTGTATGGCAAAGCTCATGAATTAAAACATAATCTATAACATCAAAATCATAATTCATTAAATTCATATTTAAATTAATATTATTATTAAAAGAACAGCTTCCAAAGCGAGTTTTTTGATTTCTTAGAGTAACTTTTCCATAACTAAAATTATATTTTTTTGCTAAAAAATCCAATCTTTGAATTAAATAATTTTTAGCTTCAATTTTTATTGCCTTAAAATGTGCTTCTTTTAGCGCATTTTGTATTTTAGAACAATAAAAATCTTCATCATTCGGATAATAAAAACTTACAATATTATTTCTAACAACCGTTTTTAAAGTATCAGAAGCAATAATTTTTAAAGTATCAAATTTTGTTGATAAATTCGGGCTTAATTTCTTTTGTTCTATTTTAAAAGCTTTAATTTTTTCAAAATTAGAAATCAAAAAATTTCTTGCAGTCTTATATGGGCATAAATATGGCATTGTAACCAAAATTTCGCCCTCTTTTTTTAATGTAACTTTTATATTTTTTGAAAACGGATGTTTTTTATATTTAATTTCGTAATCTTCAATTATTTCTGTTTTATT
>CALUZF010000141.1 GCA_944325165.1 Candidatus Gastranaerophilales bacterium | reverse complement strand
AAATAATTTTAAAGTATTATATTAATTTGGATAAATAGAATTAGGGTAGATGAGAAAAAGTATTCAAAAAATACAAAATTTCAAAAAAGAAGGTAAAAAAATTACCGTTTTAACGGCTTATGATTATTCTACCGCTAAATATTTTGACCAAGCAGGCATAGATATGATACTTGTCGGTGATTCATTAGCTCAAGTTGCCCTTGGATATGATAATACAACCGATGTTGGAATGGATGAAATGCTTGTATTTACAAAAGCAGTTTCTCGCGCAGTTGAAAATGCTATTGTTATTGCTGATATGCCTTTTATGAGCTTTCAAGTTGATAAAGCACAAACCATGAAAAATGCTTGCGAATTTATAAAAGCAGGCGCAAATGCAGTAAAACTAGAAGGTTGCTCTGATTTTATAATAGATAACATTAAACATCTTACTCAAAACGGCATTCCTGTTATAGGACACTTAGGTTTTACTCCTATGAGCATTAATTCAATAGGCGGACACAAAATCCAAGGAAAAAATGCAGATAGAACCATTGATATCTTAAAAGAAGCCCTAAAATTACAATCAGCAGGCTGTTTTGCAGTTGTTTTAGAGATGGTTCCCCTGCAATCAAGCCAATTTATTTCTCAAAGATTAAGAATTCCAACCATAGGAATTGGGGCAGGAAGATTTTGTGACGGACAAGTCTTAGTTTCTGATGATTTATTAGGAAAATATGACAGATTTAAACCAAAATTTGCTCGCCAATATTCAAGTTTAAAGGATATAATATTTAATGTAGCAAAAGCTTTTGTAACAGATGTTGAAAATTCTACATTTCCTAACATTAACGAGTCTTTTGTGCTTGATGAAAAGGAGATAGAAAAACTTGAAAATTATAGATAATATCAAAGAATTAAAAAATGAAATTAAAAACTTAAAAGGCTCAATTGGTCTTGTTCCGACTATGGGAGCACTTCATAACGGTCATAAATCATTAATTGATAAAGCAGTAAATGAAAACGACAATGTTGTTGTTTCAATTTTTGTTAACCCTATTCAATTTGGAATTAACGAAGATTTAGATAAATATCCTCGTCAATTAAATCTTGATTGCGAATTATGCCAAAATGCTGGTGTTAAAATTGTTTTTGCCCCAAAAGTATCTGAAATGTATGATGATGATAAAAATAATTTAACTTTGATTTGCCCTCCATATTCAGCTGTAGATAAATTATGCGCAAAATCTCGCCCAGGGCATTTTGACGGTGTTTGTTCGGTTGTAGCAAAATTATTTAATTTAACTAAGGCTAATAGAGCATATTTTGGACAAAAAGACGCTCAACAATTATTCATTATCCAAAAAATGGTTAAAGACCTTAATTTTGATATTGAAATTATACCTTGTCCAATTGTAAGAGAGGCTGATAATCTTGCTCTTTCAAGCAGAAATAAATATTTAACTCAAAACGACAGAAAATTAGCCTTGGCTATTTCTCAATCATTATTTAACGCAAAAAAAATGTTCCAAGAGGGAATTAAACAAAAAAGAGCAATAATTGATGCTTCCTTGAAATTAATGGAAAAATTAGACGTAGAATATATTGAATTTGTTGATAAAAATACATTTGAATTTCAAGATGAAGCAAACGAAAATACAATTATGCTGATAGCAGCAAGAGTTCCTGAAACTAACACAAGATTAATAGATAATATCAATCTATGAAAAAACTTTTTGATGTAAAAACCTTAAATATAATTATATGCTTTTGTATATTTTGGAAAGCAATATGCCCGTTTGTAGGATTTTTATATCTTTTTACTTGGCTTGCAATGGTATTTGAAGATCCTGTATTTTATATTCTTGACGCCATTTTAGGATGGCTTCCAAGTCATATTGACGCATTATTCTTACATCAATCAGATATCTTCGGGATGAATGTTCCTATGGGATATATTTATTCTGCAATAATAATCATCGTTTCTTTGTATTTCACCATGAAAATACAAACTTATGCTTCAGATTCATTAATGCTCCAAGAAAATGAAGCAAAAACCATACAAATACAAAAACTAAATAAAATAGCCAAAAAAGAATATAAAATAAAAGATGAAACCTATAAATTAACACATTTTTTCGGTTTATTAGATATAAAACTTGAATATTTTGAAGGTTGCAATAAAACAAACGAAAATTTAAATCCCCTCAAAGATGAATATCTAAAAATGCTTTTAAATAAATTAAGTACAAAATATACAAACATGGAATTTGACCTATCAGATGAATTATATATAATTTCAAAAGATTTTTTAAACTTTGACCCTCTGCTTTCAGATATTTTAAAATTATTCAAAATTTTTGTACAAATAGATAAAGAAAAAGAAATAAAAACAAATCTAATATTATCTTTTAGCTGTGGAAACGAAAATAATAACACTGATTTTATTAAAAAAATTCTAAAAAAAATTAATCAATTAAATTATAAAAATAAAATTATAGTAATAGATAGATTTATTGAAAAATATCGAGCAATTAAAGCTCAAAAATATGATTTTATATCACTTGGACTATCTAAAATAGAGATGGAAAATAATGACGTAGATGTCGATTTATATTATTTGCAAAAAAAATAATTATTTTATCCCTCTTTTACCCATAGCAGTTATAAAAAAGTCCTCACCAATTACACCTTTTGAATTTTTTGTTGCAAAAACGATGTAACCGCAAGCATTTTTAATAGCTTTTGTATTCATATCATCTTGAAAATAATCTTTTGTATAGTATGTAGTAGAGCAATTTTCATCCTCTAAAATAAAGCCAAGATTATATCTTCTATCTGAATATGCACAATTTTTAACTTTTTCAAGATAAACTTCTGTTGTGTTTTCTATATGCGGAAATTTATCACAAGAAACATCAGATAAATCCATATATTTTGTAAAAAGCTCTTTTAATTTCTCACTGCTATCATCAAAATCATCAACATCATTTAATTTTGTTATATTTAAACCCACTGTATCATTCAACAAAATATTTTGATAAGCTGCAGCAATTTCAGAATATAAAATTCTGCTTGAACCTTTTGCCTGCTTTTTTTCTAAATCTCCAGAATTTATAGTTGAGCATACAGTTATCACCGCCAAAATCGCGATAATCGTAACTACCGTAATAGTTTCAACGAGTGTAAATGCTTTTAATTTGTTGCCAATTCTAATATTCACACTATATATTATCGTTTTAATAGCGTTAAAATCAATCCTCTTTTAATTTGATAAATTTTGTAAATTTTTTTTACAAAAACAAATAAATCATTAAAGAAATATTATTCAACTGACGTAAATAAACTTGTAAGGACGAACAATAAAGGAGCAAAAATGGCTGAAAATTACAGCTTAAACTCAAAATTCGGCTTGAATGTATCTTCTCAAGGTGCAAAACCACAACAAGCTCCAAAAACTGAAATAAATATTACAAAAAATGTCAGCGATATTTTAGATTCAATGACAGAATATGTATCAAAATATGAAAATGTATTTAATGGCGAAGTAGAACGTGAAATCAATATGTACTCTCGTCAAGCTATGATTGTCGGAATGAACTTAAGAGCAGGTGAAGCAAAACACCAATTTGATTTAAACATTTAACTCCCCTATTCGCATATTTTATATTTTTTAAGCAGGTTAAAACCTGCTTTTAATTTATTTTATAATTTTGTCATGCTGAACTAGTTTCAGCATCTATTGTCATGCTGAACTAGTTTCAGCATCTTATTAGTTTTATGTGTGAACTTATTATTTTAAGACCCTGAAACGAGTTCAGGGTGACAGGGTTGGTTCAGGGTGACGAGATTGTTGTATTTGTCATGCTGAACTAGTTTCAGCATCTATTGTCATGCTGAACTAGTTTCAGCATCTATTGTCATGCTGAACTAGTTTCAGCATCTTATTAGTTTTATGTGTGAACTTATTATTTTAAGACCCTGAAACGAGTTCAGGGTGAC
>CALUZF010000140.1 GCA_944325165.1 Candidatus Gastranaerophilales bacterium | reverse complement strand
TCTGTTTTAGCTAGAAAAAATATTAAAAATTCAAATTGGTTTAAAAAAGAAGGTCATAATATAAAACTTTTATCTTTGAGCGGTTTAGGAGACGGCAATGCTCAAGATTCAGCTGGGCATTTTATAGATTGGCTAAAATGTTTAATTACTCTTGATTGTGGTAATGAAGAATTGGGAATTTTGCCTGCAACATTATATTTAATACCGTTTTTTAAGCGTGAATTTGATTGTGCGTATTTGCCTAAGTCTTCCGAAGTTTCAGAAAAATTACAAGATGATAACTTGATGAAATTTTTAGGACTTGAAGTAGATGAACAAGTTAAATTATTCATAGAACTTGCTCAATTAGCAGGACATCCTGTAATTTATGATATTTTGCCTCAAACTGCAAGATTTTCAAAAATCGTCTTAGCTAAACCTTATGTTGCAAGATGGATAGATGTAAATGAACTAACATTGAGTATTATTGGCTATTTAAACGCTTTGTGTGCTCAATTAATGCAAAAAAGAATTTATAAAGATGAAGATATTTTGAGTGCTCAAAAAGCATATATTGAAAATCTCAAAGGAAATTATAAGAAATATAATTCTAAAGAGCAAAAAATTATTGATGAAATTGAAGCGGAATTAAAGGAATATAAAATTTTAGTTTCTTATAAAATGAGTTTTGCTCAAAAGCAAGATGAATTACAAAAGAAAGCCCAAGAGATTATCAATAGAGTAAATAAACATCATCCTAAGGAAGAAAGCGATATTGTTAATCAAGATGAAATAACAAGCGAATTGATTAAAGCAGGTTTATGGACTATGCCGGGTGGAGCTTGGTGTTCAGCGGGTGTTCCTGTGTTTGATATGATGAGCAAAGGAAGACAATATCCAATATTTAAACATTACAATTATAAAAGCGAAGATGTAACTCATTTTGCTAATTTGGATTGTCAAACTCCTTATTATTTCTATCATTTTGAATTAAACAAATACAATGGTGATGTTATAGATTTTTATGTTGATTATACTCAAAAACTTCAAAAAGAATATAATTTTGACGGTTTTAGAGTTGATCATATAGACCACATTGTAGATGAGGTGAGCCAAAATAAAAAAGGTCAACCTTTAAGTTATAGAATACCTGCTAAGGTTTTAGGAAAAGTAAATGCAAATCTTAAAAAGAAAATTCCTTATTTTGCAACATTAGCAGAGTATATGTTGTGGGATGGATATTTTAAGGAATATCACAAAGATATGAAATTTGATTTGCTTTGGGGTGATGATATTGTTGCTCAAAGTATTAAGACTCCCGAGCAAATTATTAATGATAATTTAAGATTATCAACATACAATCAAAAACAGGCAAAAACTAATCCTCTATCAATTTTAAAAGGATATAATAATCAAGACGGTGAATTTAGAGATATTAACCAATACCCTGGGCAATTGGGCTATCAAGGCGCATTGTTTAAATGGTTTAAGATGAAATTTATCCCTGGTGGAAAATTTGCTTCAAGACCAACTTTATTAGTTGATGGTGATGAAAGCTTTACAAAAGTAGGTATAGAGCGAGTTATTTCAAAAGAAACTTCTATGGTAAGAAATTTTGATTGGGATTTCTTTGAAAAATTTAACGCTATAAATTATTTTGCTCAACATGATAAATTGTTAAATCAAGGAAAAGCTATCTTGCACAATCAAGAAAGCAACGGTTTTGTATGTTGGGAAGTTGTTCCTGATTCTGATATTAAACCTAAAAAAGGCGAAAAACAGTCTACATATTTAATTGTTGCAAATTATTTTTCACCTTCTGAAATTAAAGAGGTGCAAGATGAAAAAGGTCATTGTGAAAAGAAAAATGTTAGAGGCACAATAACAAGAGATAATACCGTTAAATTGAAAAGAGGCAAAAAACTTGTTTCTTATTTTGACTTTGAATTGGATGAAATGAATAAATGTCTTTTTGTTGAAAAACCTCTTGAAAATGAGATTAAAAAAGAAATTACATTTAGAGAGCTTCGCCCTGGGGAATTTAAAGTTTATAAGATGATTTAGTGTGGAATTTGTCAAAAATTGGAAAATTCATATTTAGATTTTTATAAAAAAATAAATATCCAAAAACAAATCGATATTTTGGCTAAAAAATATCAAAATAAAAAGATTTTGATATATGGGGCAGGGCAGATGTCTTGTGAGTTATTTGAAAATTTTGATTTATCAAAACTTCAGATAATAGGCGTGTGCGATGCAAAATATAAAGAAAACACAAATCAGAATTTCTTTTCTTATCCTGCTTTTTCGCAAGAAAAATTGAAAGAGCTTGATTTTGATGTTGTGCTTGTCAATTTAAGAAAATCAAATAATGCGATTAACGATTTAAAATATAGAAAATTGATAAATACAAAAAATGAAAATGCTATAGTTGAGACTTTGTTTAAATTTCCGCTCTCTTTTTTGATTAGGGAAATATTATTTTAGAATAGTTTATTATGAAAAAAGATTATAAAAAATTATATAAAGAAACTCTAAAAGAATATGATGATATCTATAAAACATTGGATGTTAATTCTATAAAACCATCTTGCGGTGAATTAAGAAAATATCAATTAAGAACTTTGGATTTTTGCAAAAATATTTTATCGCAGATTGATAAATTGAATTTAGGGTATTTTCCTATAGGCGGAACTTTAATTGGTGCTATAAGACACAAGGGTTTTGTGCCTTGGGATGATGATTTTGATATTGGAATGATGAGAGAAGATTATGAAAAGTTTTTAGAGTTTTGTAAGAAAAATTATATCGAGATGCCATCTAAAAAATTTTCATTTTCTTTAGATAATCGTTCAAGAGTTTGGGATAAATATTTGCGCAAATTTCCAAACAAGATTATATTTGCAAGAACTCCTCGTCATATTCAGATAATTTATGGTAAAAGTTTAGATGATTGTGTAAATATTGATATTTTTCCTCATGACAGATATAGCGAGGATTTAGGGATTGATGATTTTAGAAAATATGTAAAGCATTCTGAATATAGACAATTTGTTCTTGATAATCATCAAAAAGTTATTGAATATATTGATAAAGAAAGAAAAGAAAATCCGATTTATGATAAAAACAGCTCAAAAATATATTATGGTTTAGATAATATTGATAATTATATTTTGCCTCACATTGATTTCTTTTCTGATGATATTATTTTTCCGTTTAAAAAGGTAAAATTTGAAGATATTGAAATTACTGTTGTAAATAAAGCAGAAGAATATATTAAAAGACAATATAAAAACTATGATAAAATGCCTGCGGATATAATTGTGTTTTCGCATGTTAAATTAAGAGCAGGTCGTTTTTCTTTTGATTTTATAAAAACCCTAAAGCGAAAAATGTATAGATTATTGCTTGCTTTTGTATATAGAAAGTCTAATTTTAAAAATAATTTATGTATTAATATGGCGCTTGAAGAGATTAGGTTGCGTTTATATAGAGAAAAATTTGATGATATTTATAAAAGCTTGTATGAAAAGTTTAAAGAAAAATTAGAATTTGTTAAGTCTATTAGGTGATTGAAGTTTAAGATAATTTGTTTTGGTTGATGTGAGCTAAACACTGTCATCTTGAACGAAGCCCGTCACCCTGAACTCGTTTCGGGGTCTTACTCACATCTGTCACCCTGAACTCGTTTCAGGGTCTTAGAGCTTGAAAGCACGCACATAAAATTAATAAGATGCTGAAACAGGTTCAGCATGACAAAACATAATAAAAACCGTCACCCTGAATTTAATCCTGTCACCCTGAACTCGTTTCAGGGTCTTATCAAGTATTAGATGCTGAAACAGGTCCAGCATGACAAAACATAATAAAAACCGTCACCCTGAACTTGTTTCGGGGTCTTAGAGCTTGAAAGCACGCACATAAAATTAATAAGATGCTGAAACAGGTTCAGCATGACGATAAATGTCAAGGCTCAACGCCTTGCCATTTCTTACGGCTTCACACACGGCTTGCGCA
>CALUZF010000139.1 GCA_944325165.1 Candidatus Gastranaerophilales bacterium | reverse complement strand
TTAGCTACAATTATTTTTATTGTTGTACTTCATGAAGCTGCAAGAAAAGTTGCAATAGTATCAGCAAGAAGACAAGTAGGTAATAAAGTCTATGGCGGACAAAACACAAATATTCCTTTTAAATTAAACCCAGGCGGAGTTATGCCAATCATTTTTGCAATTGCAATTATGTTATTCCCAGCAACATTACTTGGATTTACAAGCAAGATGGGGCTGGAAAACATTCCTGCTTTTCAAAATTCATTTATATCTTTGGGAAGCTGGGAATTGAGCTTGAATAATATCTTGCAAGGTTTAACAGATATATTTAGTGCAAATTCGCCAAGCTATCATGTGATTTATTTCTTGTTAATATTTGCGCTTACTTTCTTTTATGCATCAATTATTCCATCTATGCAACCCAAAGAAATTGCAAATAACTTGAAAAAATACGGATCAGCTATCCCTGGTGTTAAACCGGGTAAGCCCACTGCGGATAAATTGGATGAAATATTATCAAGAATTATGTTCATAGGTGCATTGGCTCTTGGTATTATTGCTCTTGTTCCGACAGTTGCAGCAACCGTTACAGAAATAAAAACATTCCAAGGTATAGGTGCTACAAGCCTTATCATCTTGGTTGGTGTAGCGCTTGATTTTGTTAATCAAATAAAAACACACATGTTGGCTAAGAGCTATGAAAGCTTTTTACAACAGTAAAGGATAAATAATGAAAAAAGTATTTATATTTTTAGGACCTCCCGGGTCAGGAAAAGGTACACAAACTTCAAGATTAGCGGATAAATTATCTATCCCTCATATTGATACAGGCTCTCTGCTTAGAAAAAATATTCAAGATGAAACCGAACTTGGAAAAATTGCAAAAAGCTATATCGATAAGGGTAATCTTGTACCATTGAATGTAGTTTCAAGTGTAATCAAAGAAAGACTAATGGAAGATGATTGCCAAAATGGCTATATTTTAGATGGTTTTCCTCGCTCAATAGAACAAGCACGTGCTTTAGAAGAAATTTTATCGCAAGTTGGTAAATTTACTTTAAAAGATGATGCTATGGCGATTTATTTTGATATTGATAATGAATTATTAATTCAAAGATTGATAAATAGACGCTCATGTCCTAAGTGCGGAACTATATACAATTTAATTTCAAATCCTCCGAAGATTATGGATTATTGCGATATTTGCGATACTAAGTTAACAATTCGAAAAGATGATAACGAAGAAACTGCAAGAGCAAGATTTAAAACTTATGAAAATGAAACTGCTCCTTTGTATGATTATTTTAAACAATTAGGAATTTTAGAAGAATTAAAGGCAGACGGTTCAATAAGTGAAATTTGGGAAAATTTGAAAGAAATTGTACTTGATGAATAGAATATTTTATATATAAATAAAAAGCAGGATGAAAGTCCTGCTTTTTTGCGTTTATAATAGATTTATGGATAATATTTTAATTTCAATTAAAGATTTAGAAAAAACATATAAAGAGCAAAACTCCTTTTTATCCCCTAAAAAACCGCCTTTGCATGTTCTAAAAGGGATTAATTTAGATATTATAAAAGGTGAAATTGTTGCGCTTGTGGGTGAATCCGGTTGCGGAAAATCAACTTTAGCTAATTGTATTTTAAAATTAATTACCCCAGATAGCGGTGAGATATTATTTAATGGCTCAAATATATTGAAATTTAATAAAAAGGAAACTTTTGAATACAGAAAAAAAATTCAAATGATTTTTCAAAATCCTTACTCAAGCTTAAATCCAAAAATGAAAATAAAAGATACTTTGCTTGAGCCATTAATTATTCATAAAGAAAAAAATAAAGAAGAAAGAATTAAAGAGATAATAAGTCTTGTAGGTTTATCTGAGGCAGATTTAAAAAAATATCCCCATGAATTTTCCGGTGGTCAAAGGCAAAGAATTGCAATAGCAAGGGCTTTAATTTTAAAACCCCAATTTATTGTGGCGGATGAACCCGTTAGTGCCCTAGATGTTAGTATTTGTGCTTCAATAATTAATTTGCTTTTAGATTTAAGAAAAAAATTAAATTTAACTATTCTTTTTATTTCTCATGATTTAAATTTGGTTCGATATTTATCAGACAAAATTGCTGTTATGAATAAAGGTGAAATAGTTGAATTTAGAAAAACGCAGGATTTATTTTTAAATCCGAAAGATGAATATTCAAAATATTTGCTTTCATCAATGAGAACGATTAAATTATAAATTGCTTGAAAAAGCATATTCAGCATTTTATACTAGTGTTTGGCGTTTTTGCCCCATTATAGGAATTAGGAGAGCTGATAATGACTCAACAAATAATAGAATCTAAGGATTGTGTCACGCCGTCTGAGGTGGCTTCTGCCTTAGCAAAAAAAATAATGCCTCAAAAGGCTCATTATGGTTTATTGAAAATGTTTTTGCTTGCAATTGCAGCAGGTGCTTTTGTTGCTTTTGGAGCACATTCTTGTATATCCGTTATGACAGGAACAATAGGACTTAGCTGGGGCATAGCAAAATTAATTGGCGGGATGGTTTTTTCAACAGGTCTTATGATGGTTGTTTTAACAGGTGCTGAATTGTTTACAGGCAATGTTTTGATGACTTTTTCATTGTTCGAAAAGAAAATTTCTTTTTTGGAATTGATTAAAAGCTGGATTGTTGTTTATATTGGTAATTTTATCGGTGCGATTGTTATTGCGACATTGGTATTTTTAACAGGTGCATCCCACAATTGTCATAATGAACTTGGAGCTTTGACTTTGAGTATTGCAGCACAAAAAGTTAATTTAACTTTTTTCCAAGCTTTTACAAGCGGTATTTTGTGTAATTGGCTTGTTTGTTTGGCTGTTTGGATGGCAGCTTGTTCGGGTCGAATTATTGGTAAAATTTTTGCTATATTTTTTCCTATTATGATATTTGTTGCATCAGGGTATGAACACTGTGTTGCAAATATGTTTTTTATTCCTGAGGGAATTTTTACAAAATCAATACCAGAGGTTGTATCCACATCAAATGTTGCAGTTGATGCTCTAGCTAATCTTACTTGGAGTGGTTTTATTACAAAGAGTTTAATTCCTGCAACTTTAGGTAATATAGTTGGCGTAGTGGTATTTGTGGTACTATTATTTTGGATGGCTTATCTGAAAGATGAAAAATAAAATCTGGTTATAATGAAAAGAATTTTTTATTTAATATTTTTTATGTTTTTAACAATAAATCCTCTTCTTGCTTTGAATGAGGATATTATTTTTACGCCTGATGATAAACAAAAAGAGGATATGTTTGAAAAGCCTATTATCTTAGAGCCATCAGAGCGAGCGCCTGAAGAAAAAGTAAGTCCATATACAAAAGAAGCTCTTAGAGCCATTATTACAAAGGATTATGACCTAAATTCTTCAAATGGTATGTTTGATAAGCAATTAAGCGCCGAATTTCATAGAGGAATTATCAAAAATACAACATTTCATACACATATAATTAATACTCTAGGCGAATCTATAGCAGATAGCGATAGTGATTTTACCAATAATGTGCAGTTGATAAATGTAGGTTTAAGCGGTAAATTCAAAGGCGAAAAAGAAAACTACAGCGTATTATTTGACCTAACCCCAAGCGTATTTGAAGATTTTTCTCATGGGTTTATATTGGATGCATTTATTGAGACTAGAAGAATTAAAAATAATACTATTTTATTTGGTGCTTCAAGACCTCAAGTTGGTTATGAAGGCGGAAATAGTGCAAAAACAATCCCATTCTTAATGCGAAGCCAAGCAGCAAGAAATTTTTCAAATGTTCGAAAAACAGGTATTAAAGTTGATGGTAAATATAAATGGGTTGATTATGAAGTTGGCGGTTTTAGCTCTGATGTCGGTTATTATGAGTTTTTCCCTGGGGTTGAGGGCAATCTTTGGATTGATTTAAAACCATTAGCTAATATTGAAGAAAAATACGGTAAATTATATATTGGTGGCGGTATTTCAAAAGGGGAAAGAAATTCTGTCGATTTTCAAGTTGTATCAAGTGCTATTCG
>CALUZF010000138.1 GCA_944325165.1 Candidatus Gastranaerophilales bacterium | reverse complement strand
TACCTGTATTAAGGTAAATTTTATAATAAAAATTTTAAATATATAGTTTGTAAATATTTAAAAAGCTTTTCTTTTATCTTTATTTGATATACAATATTATTAATGAAATTATTTAACAATTTTTTATATAAAAGCATATAAGTTAGGAGGAGATTTAAAATGAACAATATGTGGAAAAAAATTTTTATTTTACTATGTGCGTATTTAAGTGCCATTGCTTTTGCTGTAATTGGTGGAGTAGTATGGTACAAAAACAGTGAAGATGAAGAAGTGAAGAAAACACTAAAATTAGCGCTAATATTAACTTTGATTTTTACTGGAATTTCTGCATTGTTAGGACTATATAATTATATAGGTGGACTATGGTCACATTATTATTCTTCATCAGCATATGAAGTATATTCTTATTTGAGTGATTTGGTAAATATTGCAAAAATAATTACTTTTGCAGTTTTCATTATTAAAGTCTTTTTTGAAAAATCGCAGACAAAAGAAGTTGTTGAAAATCAGACAATTAATGCTGCTAACAAGAAACAGCCCGTTGTGAAAAAATTTAGCAAAAGCGAAAGTGTTGACAAAGAGGAACTAAAATAATAAAAAATATCTATTTGTTTATTGCGTGGAAAAATATTATTAATTACTTAATTTAATAAAAAAACAGATTGGTTAATCTGTTTTTTTGTTAAAAAAACTTTTAATAATTGTTTTTAATATTTAAAAATATATTGTTTATAAAAGACATATATGTTTTTTTGTAATGTCATTGTACTATTATTTAAAATATTTTTTTATTAATTGTAATTATAGTATTATACAAACTATATTTAATCTCAATTATGCATATATAATTTATGCTTAAATGCTTTAAATAACTGATATAATAATATTGATAAAATAAAAAATCTTGTATAACTACAAGATTTTATGTGTTTCTAAAAAATTCATTTAATACTTCCTGAGTCGCCAAATCGTTGGCTTTTTCTTGTATAAGTTTTAGTTGCTGTTCACCATAAATGTCATTTATATTTGAATAGAGTTTTTTTTTTTTTTTATTAACATTTTCATTAGATAATCGGTTAACGCGAAATTGAATAGGTAATTTTTTGATGTTTTCAAGAATAGAATTGTTTGATTTGTAAGTTTGCAAAAATCTTTGCATCTGTTTATAATCTTCGGAATAAATTTTCTCACCATTTTTTGAGGCTTGAATTACCGTGTCAATTTTTTTAAGGGTGCAGTCTTCAATGTAATGAATAAGCATTTCTCTATCATTCGGCGAGAAAGATGATTCGTGTTGTATCATGTATTCATAATAGGCATTTATATATTCCCATTGATTATTTTTTATATATTGATTGAATATAAATTTTCTTTCAAAATTATCTAAAATTTCAAAATGTCCATTTTGCACATAGGCAGTGCAAGATGTTTTTGATACTAATAATGATGAGTAATATACTTTAAAATCTTCAATTTCATTTTTGGATACCAAATCGCTTTGCATTAGCAATTCAATAACTTTACTTTGTGTTTTATATCCGCCATTATGCCATGCAAAATCAAAACATTGTTTAAATTTATCATAAGTTGCATTTTTTAAATAATTTGTTAAAAGAAAATCTAAAATATCTTGATGATAAGAGTAATTTGCTTTATATGGGTCCTGAATTACTTTTCCTTTGCGATCTTTGTAAGTTTGAAGCCCACCACTATTTTCGACATAATATATGATTTTTTCTAAATCTAAAAATGTTTGATATGGATTAGTGCTAAATTTGTCATATATTAAACTATAAAACTCTTTTTGAAATGTAAAAAAATCTATTTCGGATATTTTATCTATTTCTGTTTTAATAAAAGCGACTAATCCATTATCATTTATTTCACTATCTTTTTTGAGTTCGGACAACATATATTTAGCAAAGGTTTGGCCATCATTTTTTTCATTTTTATAGGCGAAATTACTAAGGCTAATTGCATTTGCAAAATCAATTTTTTCATGCAAAGACATTTTCTTATATTTTGAAAAATATGGATTATTGGTACTTTGTGATAACACCATAAATGCTGCTTCTATCTCTTTTTGATATGCTGTTTTTTGTGTTATTGAATCTAATGTGGTTAATTTTGCATCTTTAGAAAAAACCCTTTTTGTGTTTTGATACTCATATAGAGGTACTAAACAATTACCTAATGTTTTTAACATTTCTCCTAGACTAACTTGTTTATTCAAAAAATTTTCTAACATTCTTTTTTCAATGTAAAGCGTGTTGCTTATAGAATTGTATGTTGCGGTTGGTAAAAAAAGACTTGGGTCTTTGTAAAAATAGTCACTAATTTTTATTTGTGGTGTTCTAACAAATTTAATATAAGGATTGTTAGATACTACATTTTCACAAAATGAAACAGCATCGGCGTAAGTTGCTGTATTTTTCCTATATTGATTAATAAAATTTTTTAATTTTTCAACAAAAGTAATCATGCTATTTTACTCCTTAAATCAAGTTAGCATATATTGATTTGTTTGTCAAGATTCAAATAAAAAAAGAGCTTAACGTATGCTCTTTATATATTTTCTGCAAGAAACATAGTTTTGAATTTTTCGTTTCTATTAAATAATTCTTCAAATGTGCCTTCGTCAATAATTTTGCCGTTATCTAAGAAGAAAATTTTGTCAACATCTTTGATTGTAGATAACCTATGCGCAACAATAACTATTGTACTACTGCCTTTAAGATTATCAATAGTTTTTTTGATGTCATTTTGTGCAAAATTGTCAAGAGAACTTGTGCTCTCGTCAAATATCAAAATGCTTGAATTTCTAAGTAAAGCCCTCGCTATTGCAAGTCTTTGTTTTTGTCCACCAGAAAGTTTTATTCCGCTTTCGCCAACTTTGGTATTGATACCATTAGGTAGGGTATCTATGAATTCTTTTAATGCTGATTGCTTAATTGTATAATTTATTTCTTCGTCAGTGGCATCGGATTTAGCAAGCAATAAATTCTCTTTTATTGTCATATCAAATATATATGGAAATTGATTAACAAGAGATATTGTGCTTCTTAATGTTTGCTTATCCAAAGTTTTTATGTCGTGTCCGTCAATTAATATTTTACCAGAATCTGCTTCATACATTTTGCTTAACAGGTTAAGAATTGTTGATTTGCCACTACCACTTTTTCCAACAAAAGCAACAGTTTTATTAGGCTCAATGGTAAACGAAAGTTTTTTGAATATTGTATTTTTTGATTTAAGGATTTTTAATTTTTTGTTTTTGTCTTTTTTATTTTTTGATTCTTTGTAGTCATATTCCTTATATGTAAAAGAAACATTTTTAAATTCAATTTTACCATTTAATTTATCGAAATGTTGAGTACCAAATTTTTCAGTAACGTATTCATTTTCGTCAAACAAAGAAAACATTCTATTATGGCAGACATTGATTCGGACCAATATATTGGATATATTGCCAAGCCCCCTTATTACAGACCATAACGAATCTCGGTTAGAGTAGAGTATCATAAATGCTGCCAGTGTCATTAGTCCCTTGTCAAGTAGCCATATTCCAAGGATAAGTACTATTAATGTACCTATTCCAATGATGAAATTTCTTAATGACCACAAATTAACATCTGTTAAATCTGTTTTGTAGCGGGTTGAGCGATAATCTTCGTAATAATTTTTAGAAACTTCGTGTAATTTTGTTTCAAGCCCTAAGGACTTAATATCTTTTTCGCTTCTAACAATTTCGGTAGTAAGAGAATGTAATTTATCATTTTTGTCTTTTACAATTAAGCGATTTTTTCTATATATTTTTAATCTTCTACTTTCTATTAATACTGTAACTATTACTATTGCGATTAAGCATAGTGATACCCATACATTAAGGAAAGTGATATACCCCAATATAACCATGCCTGTTATAATATCGGTAATAACATCTATTATTGTTGCTAAGTTGTCGACAATTGTAGCGGGGTCTTCTATTATTCTTTGAACAAAACTGCCGGTATTATGATCGTTAAAAGTTTTTGAATTAAGTTT
>CALUZF010000137.1 GCA_944325165.1 Candidatus Gastranaerophilales bacterium | reverse complement strand
GAACCTGAGTATAGCTTTGGTGAAATTGTATATTTTGGTAGTTTAATTTTAGGAATTATTCTTGTTTTAGGTGTTTTAATTTATGTGTGCAATGAAATAATGAAAATAATCTAGCAAAAAAACGCTTCTCAAAAGAGAAGCGTTTTTTATAATCAAACGGCTTTGCGCGGAAGTTCTTTTTGAAGTATCTCATGACTCTTTTGGAGTTTTGAGAATATTTCTGCGGCGTTTGCACTTTTATTTCTGTCGGGATGATATTGCAAGGACAAGCGTCGATATGCTTGTTTTAAGCTCTCTTCGCTTAAATCTTTATACTTCACCCCCATAAAGTCGCAGGCGGCTTTAACCTCATCCGAAACGTAATAACTCATACCGGATGTCGTTTGCTTAAAGTTGGCAAATTCGGGAATCGTCCCCGCCAATTTGCGGCATAAGCCCAACAAATCTTCACCATATAAGTCTTTGACCTGAGGGTAACGGTTCAAAATTCGGTATTGCGCAGGTGTCAACCAAACTCCGTTAAAATACATTTTGAGACCGCCCAGATTTTCATCCGTTGCATGACTTTGCTGTTGGTTTCGAGCAGATTTCGGCGGCCGTGTCGTCGCTTTTACTTTTGCAATAACCTTATCGTAAAACAACTATATTTGCATTGGCTGACAAGGAAAACGCACAAATCGCAATTTATATACAACACGTCGCAAAATTAATGCAACAACGGCTTTTTCCAAAATCTACTTCTCTTTAATGTTCAGCAGCGATATAGTGATGATGTCCAGATTTTGATTGAGCACATTTCCCACCATATGGCTGCAAGCTTTTATGTCCACAAAATTGACATATATAGCCTTTAGGTTTCATGATATACTTAGTTAATCTATCTAAAATTTTACGAATTTCAGTAATTTCACTCATAGCAATATCCTTTGTAAAGTAATTGTTGATTTACAAAACAAAATTATTATTTTTAGTCGATTTCCTTACCAGCCAATGAGTGGATTTATGTTGTGTGTATCATTTGTTATTATTTTACTGAATATGCGTTGGCTGATAAGGAAAACACACAAATCGCAATTTATATACAACACGTCATGAAATGAATGTGATGACATAAAAGATATCAAAATAAATTAATCAAGAGATTATGTTTATACAAAGATGTTTATAGTGATGGTGTTAACTATTTTTTAATAATCTTTGAATAAAATACCAAATTCATTGCTTTTAAAGATTGATGGTGATACTTGTAAAAATATGTTAAGAAAGTGTTAACGGAGCCTAATATGTCTTTATGCGATGAATATATCAGCAAAATAGAAAATATTCCTACAGTATCTTTTAATAAAGAACAAAAAGAAATAGCTAAAAAAATTATTAAATCCACAGATGAAAAGGATTTAAGCAGTGTTTATAATTTAATAACACAACGCGTAAAAACAGGTTTTGTATTTGATGAGGCTCCTGAAATAAATCATGACGCTGTTGCACTCATTAAAGAAGATGAAAGCCTGAGAATAGATGGTGCTTTAGAAAGTGTGGAGCATAAGCTGATTATCGGTGAAAATTATGATGCTTTGAAGAATTTATGTGCTACTTACATTGATAAAAACGGTAAAGGTTTGATTGATGTAATTTATATAGACCCTCCATACAATACAGAAGCCAGCAAAGCCGAAGGAAATGATTATAAAGAGGAATTAGAAGCTAGTAAATTTATTTACAGAGATAAATTTACACGTGATGGTTGGTTAAATATGATGAATGAAAGATTGAAACTTGCCAAGAGATTATTGAGTGAAACTGGGATTATATTCATATCTATAGATGATAGTGAGCAAGCATATTTGAAAGTATTATGTGATGAGATATTTAGTTCTTCTCAAACAGATGTTATGATATGGAGAAAAAGTGGTGTAGGTAGAGATGGAAAGATGAAAAACACAACAACTTTTAGAAAAGACCATGAATATATTATTGTTTGTTATAAAGGAGACCCTAAATTGAATAAATCTTTGGAAAAACCAAATTGGCAGAATGAATATGGAAATCCTGATAATGATAAAAGAGGTCCTTATAAAGCAGGTTCTATATCAAACAAAGAAGAAGCATCAAATACATTATCTCCAAATTATTATTCTGTTATATCCCCAAGTGGAAAAGTATTCACTAGACAATTCAATTGTTCAAAGGATGAGTTCGAAGCATTAGATAGAGATAATAGAATATTTTGGGGAAAAGATGGCAACTCTGTTCCATCAATAAAGATATTTGTAAATGAAGAAAGATTTGTTACCACTTCATCTCTTATAGATTATAACAATATGACAACAACATTTGGTTCAAAAGAGTTATTTTCTATTATTACAGAGAATGGAATAGGTGAAAGAATAAGACCTAAACCATCTCCTTTATTAAAAAAAATAATTCAGATATCATCTAAAAAGAATTCAATAATCCTTGACTTTTTTGCCGGGAGTGGAACAACGGGACAAGCTGTTATGGAGCTTAATGAAGAAGATGGTGGAAATCGTCAATTTATATTGGTTACAAATAATGAAAATGGTATTGGTGAAAAAATTACCAGAGAAAGGCTATACAGAGTCATCCATGGCCACGGGAGTAAAGGTGAAAAAATTGCTTGGAAATACAGTGAAGATAAACCTTGTCTATCTAATAATTCGGTCAGAGTATTTAAAATAGAAAATACGGAATTAAAACTTAATGATTTGGAAAAAGCCGAAAAATTAAAGGAACAGGCGAAAATAGAATTTAAAAAGTTAAATCCTAAGGCAGAATTTTCAAATGATTTTGACATTTATAATGAATTGTCAGCATTAAATCCTATAAAATAATAAATAATAGAGGTAAACAATGGAGCTGACTTCTTTACAAAAATCAACAGTTGATGAAATCTTGGATTTGTATAATCCAAACCAAAAGGTAATATGTGAGTTTAAAGCACCGACAGGGTCAGGAAAAACCCTTATGGCAACGTATTTTATGTCTTCTATTATGGAAAAAAATCCCGATGACAAATTTGTATTTGTCATTGCTACACCATCATCTTCATCCCTGCCATATTTTTTTGAACAAAAAATCAACAAATATAAAAAAGACTTGCCATTTTCAAAGTTTGATGTTGAGTATATACAATCTCCTTCAACAGCCAAAAGTGATAAAACCGAAGCTTTGCCAAAAATAATTTCAGAACCAAATAAAGTTTATATTTTTGGGAAATCATCATTTGGTAAAGGAAGAATATTATCTGAATATGGCATTATTGATGATTTTGTAAAGGCAACAATAGATAAAAAATATAAATTGATTTATATCAGGGATGAAGCACATATCGGCGGGGAAAACCTAGATAAGGGAACCTTGGCGCAAAATTTTGAAAAGATGATGTCTGAGGCTGCATCTTTTGTCTTAAAAATGACCGCTACTCCTGATTTTAGAAATCAGAATACAAAAAAAGTTATATTAACAGAAAATGAGCTTAATAATCCGGTATTAAATGAAGGGAAATATCTTTTAAAAACACATCCTGTCGTGCTTTTGGATAGAGATTTAAAAGATGATGCGATTTTAGATAATGCAATAGAAAAATTTAAAGATATTAAGCAAAAATATAAAGGGCTGAATATCGGTATCAGGCCGGTGATGTTGATACAGGTTGATAATGATTCAACAAAAGATATTGTTAAATCTCAATTATTTGCAAAAACATTAACAACTATAAAGAAAAAATTAACGGGAGCAAATTTTGCCTGGGTTCAATATTTTGGCAATAATGATAAAGATTCAAACAGGGTTTATAAAAATAATTTTTCTTTAGATGATATAACAGAGAATAGTAACGAGATTGATGCTATTATATTCAAAATTGGGCCTGCTACCGGTTGGGATATTCCGCGAGCTTGTATGTTATTGCAATTAAGAAATGTTTCTTCATCTAACTTAAATATTCAAACATTAGGCCGAATAAAGAGAAATCCATATCCAAATTTAGAAAAAAATGATGTGACGGATGATTATTATATATATTCTAATGCTGATA
>CALUZF010000136.1 GCA_944325165.1 Candidatus Gastranaerophilales bacterium | reverse complement strand
TGTAATTCCTGAACTATCAAAGAAAATTGTCGATTTAACTCCTAAAAACAACGAATTTAAACTTGATATATCAGAAAGAACACTTAATATGATTGCCCGTTCAATGGCAAAAAAAATAGCAAAACATGTAAATCAAATTTTTGCGGATGATTTGAATTTTTCAGCAAAAATAAAAGAAATTGAACAAAAAAATAAAAAACTTGAACAAAGGGCTCTTGAATTAGAAGACCAAAATAAAAAATTACGTCTTTTATTAACAGAATCAAATAAAAACTTAAATTCGTATAAACCAAGCATTTTTGGACTATATAAAAAAGTTCCCCCAAGCCAATAAGAGGATTTTATGAATCAAATTATAATGATTTTATTAATCAGTTTATTAATACTAGTACACGAAGCAGGACACTTTTTTGCAGCTAAATTATGTGGGATAAGGGTAACTCGCTTTGGTATAGGTATGCCAATAGGTCCAAGCTGGAAGTTATTCAAATGGGGACATACTGTTTTTTATATACATGCTTTTTTATTTGGCGGATATGTAAGCTTTGCAGATGATGAAGAAAACTTCCAAAAAGACGACAAAAAAAACGATATAGATAAATCAGAAATATTACCTTCAGATTCACCCGAATTATATGAAAATAAAACAATTATTCAAAAATTATTTGTTGTATCAGCGGGTGTTTTGATGAATGTTTTTTTTGCGATAATTCTTGTAATATTTTGCGCAACTTTTTATCAAAAATTGCCAACATCAAGTCAAAATCTTTATGTTGAAGAATTTGCAAATAATAAAACTTCAAATGTTGAAGAAATAGGCATCCAAAAAGGAGATAAAATTTTAAAAGTTAACGGAAATAAAATTAATTCTCTTTATCAATTAACTTTATTTGCAAAAAATTCTAAAGTTTTCGATGGTTACGCTCAAGAAGATTTAATAAATAAAAATTTAGAACAATTAAAAAAATTAAATCCTCAAATTAAAAATGAAATTTCAAAAAATCAAAAAATTATTCTTCCAAAAACACTATCCGAAAAACCTCTTGAATTAAATAAAAATATTCTTGAAGGTCTTGAAAGATATAAAAAAGATGGAATTGAATTAAGTCAAAATCAAATAAATTTAAGAAATAAAATTTATTCTAAAAAAAGTTTTGTATCCGATAATACTTATACTCTTGAAGATATTGCATTAGCGTTATCTGATACTTATAAACCCCTTTCTGTTACAGTGCTTAGAGATAATAAAGAAATAAATTTCAATAATATCAAAGTAGAAAAAGAAGGCGCTTTTGGAATTATGTTGAAAATTGAAGAAATATTCAGCGAAACAAAAACTCCAAAAGCAATAATTACAAAATCATTTGATTATTTATATTCAACTACCGCTATTATGCTAAAAGGTTTATGGCAATTGATTACAGGAAAAGTAAGTGCATCAGATATGCACGGAGTTATTGCAGTAATTAAAATCGGCGGAGATATTATAGCTTCAAAAGGCTTATTAAATGGAATTTTACTCACTGCAATGATATCTATAAACCTTGCTATAATGAATTTCTTGCCAATTCCAGCACTTGACGGGGGTCATGTGATGTTTTTATTAATTGAAACTATAACAGGAAAAAAACCCGACAAAGAATTAGGCGAAAAAATAACAAACTTTTTCTTCATTCTTTTAATAATTTTAATGATAGCAATTTGCTATAACGATATTTTTGCCCTCATCACAAAGAAATTTTAAGGAATATAAAATTTTTTGCTTGAGCTATTTTTTTATTATAAAATTTAAATAATAAAGAAATAAAATGAGGGACTCTTGAGGGGTTTATTAAATATAATTAAATTTGTTTTTGTAATGCTGTTATTGTCAAAAGCTCAGTTTGCTTTTGCTGATGCAGCTCCAATCAGCGCAAAAGATTACGATAATCTTTTAAAACCCCAAAAAACAATAGAATATAGAGAAAAAAAACAAGTAAAACCTCTCTATGTCCAAAAAAATCAAGAAATTACCTTAGTAAATAAAAAACAACAAACCATTCAAATGCAACCGCAGCAAAAAAATCAAACAACACAAATTAAATATGCTCAAGAGAAACCAAAAAATATAATTACAAAAGATTCAAGCGACAGAATTTTATCTGAATCATCAAGAAAAATTAATGCCATCTATCCGCAAGATGAAATATCTCCTACAAATACATACCCCGGATACAGAGGTCCAAATCAGCTTGTTATTTATACAAAAGGCTATGGCAAAACAACAGGCACAAATGAATTTGGTAAAGAAGCTATAGTTCAAGATGGTATTGTTATTGCTCTAACAGGAGCAAATTCCAACATTCCAAATGATGGCTTTGTAATCTCCGGTCATGGAAGCGCTAAAAAATGGATAAGCGACAATTTAAAAATAGGAACAAAAGTAGAAATAATAAATAAAACAATCCGTTCTTACACTACAATAGATAGCTACAGATACTATGCAAAATCAAAAATAGAAGATGTTGAAGATATCTTAATCTCCACAAAATCAGATTATGACGATAGGGATGATAAATTTATTTACTATTACTTAAAAAAAGCAAAACAGATGTATAAAAAATCAAAAAAAGATTCATCTGATATATCTCTAAATTGTGCTAAAGAATCTATTAAAAATGCTTCATTGGCTTTTCAATATACACTTCCTTACTTAGAAAAAGAGCTAAAAGGAACTTGGATAAGACCAAATTCTAAAAATATCCAAGAAATTCAAAAAACGCTTGATAAAATCAAAGATACAGGTATAAATAATATATTCTTAGAAACATATTTCCATGGAAGAACAATTTTCCCATCTCAAACAATGAGAGAATATGGTTTTGAAGAACAAAATCCGGATTTTGAAAATTTTGACGCCCTAGCTGTTTGGATTAAGGAAGCTCACAGAAGAAATATTAAAGTTCACGTATGGTTTGAGAGCTTTTATGTAGGAAATAAACCCCCTCAAAATAACCCTAAATCAATATTAGCGGTTAAACCCCAATGGATGAACAGAACTAAACAAAAAGCTGATTTTGATGGATATGTTTCACATCCTCAAGAACATAACGGCTATTTCTTGGACCCTGCAAATCCTGAAGTTATCGAATTTTTATTAAGACTTATCTCTGAAATCACTACAAAATACGCAGTTGATGGCGTAAATATTGATTATGTAAGATATCCTAATATTTCAAAAGAAAATTTAAACAATCAATGGGGTTATACAAAATATGCTCGTGAAGAATTTTTCCAAATTTATGCTTATGACCCTATGGAAATTCAGCCAAGAACACAAATGTGGGATATTTGGTGTGAATATAGAAGAAATAAAATTACTCGCTATATTCAACAAGTACACAATCTTTTAAAATACAGAGATGTAATGTTATCAGCAGTAATTTTTCCTGATTACAAAGTTAGTGTACAAACAAAATTCCAAGATTGGTTTAGCTGGGTAGATAATTGTTGTTTAGATGCAGTTACTCCATTAATATTAACAGGGGATGATAATCTTGCTAAATCAATGTTAGAAGAAATAAAGAAAAAAACTTCAGATAATGCACAAATTTATCCTGGATTATTTGCAGGTTTTATTGAATCAGATCCTGAGGATTTATTAAGACAAATTCACATAGTTAGAAAACTTAAACTTGATGGTGTTATACTCTTTGATTGGGCGCATTTAAGCGATAATTACAAAAATGTATTAAAAACAAGCGTCTTCAAAGAACAAACATATTAAGATAAAGTTTACAATTAGCCTTATTTCTTGACTTTTGCTAAAATAACTTTCATGGGAGTAAAGGAAAAACATAAAAAATCATGGTAGACAGTATTGAAATCAGATTAGACCAACTAACACAAGCCATCAAAGGTTTATATGCCAAATCATCAATGTCACAAGGAGAAATATATAACGCACTCACCAGCTTATCACAACGTTATGAAAATTTAACAACTGTTTCAAGCGAAAAGATTGCTGCCACCCTTGTAAATGAATTTAGAAAAACAATAGACCTAAAATATGGTCAAACAAATCAATTTATAAAAGAGCTTGAAAATTCACTAAAAGCTCTAATGC
>CALUZF010000135.1 GCA_944325165.1 Candidatus Gastranaerophilales bacterium | reverse complement strand
CTCGATTAAAGAAATTCCATTTAAAGCCGTCTATTAAACCATAATCTGTTTCAGATTTATACGAACCAAAATTAACGGCAAGTGATAAACCTTGAAAAATCAATAAAACTGAGAGTGTGAAGAAAATCTTTTTCATACTTAAATATTAACACATTTTAGGGTATTATAGAAGTATGTTTGAATATGATTATGAAAACGAGGATAAAGAATTAAAGCTCGTCGGCTTAGAGCTTATGTTTTTGACGCCTGAAAAATATTCAAACCCCCAAGGAATAACAGCAGTTGAATTATCAAAAAGAGTTAATTTAAGTCTTGATATTGTTAAAAAGAAATTAAAAATTTTATCAGAACACGACATAATTCGCTGCAGCGGTATCAATCCTAAATATTGGAAATTTGATGAATATAAATATCAAAGGCTGGATGAAGAAGATGAAATTTATCAACTGCTATGCTCTTTTGATGATGTAGATTTTGACAGGTATTTTGTATATTGATTAAATTAGGCGATATTATTGATGTTATTGTTGAAAAAACCGTCTATCAAGGAGAGGGATTAGCTAGAGTTGGAAAAGAAAATTTTGTCGTATTTATTAAAAATTCCGTTAAACAAGATAAATTAAAAATAAAAATTACCTCACTAAATAAAAAATATGCAAAAGGTGAAATAATAGAAATAATAGAACCTTCAAAAAAAAGAATTAAGCCTTTTTGCGCTCTATACAACGCTTGTGGAAGTTGCGATTGCCAAATTTTAAGTTACGAAGATTTAATTCAAGAAAAACATGAAATTTTAGAAGATATCTTCTGCGATATTATTCCTAAAGATAAAATTTATCCGATTATAAAAAGCCCCAAAGATAAACAATACAGGCACAAAATCCAATTCCCGGCAAGGCAGACAAAAAATTCAAAAAGAATTTTATTAGGCTATTTTAGAAAAAATTCGCATGATTTAACGAATATAAAATATTGCCCCATGCAACCTGAAATTATGAACGATATAGCCCAATTTATAAGAGATAATTTCAAGCTTGATTGTTATTGTGAAAAAACTCATAAAGGGCTTTTAAAAAATGTCATAACAAGAATTTCAAGCTTTAATAACGATATACTTTTAACTTTAGTTTTAAATTGCTCGCAAAATGATTTTATAAATTATGAAAATTCTATTTTTAGGTTTTTCAAAAAAATAATTGCCGAATTTAGCTCCATTAAAGGATGTTTTATAAATTTTAATCCTCATAAATCAAATAAAATTTTAGGAGAGGAAACAATAAAAGTTCTAGGGCAAGATTTTATAATCGAAAAATTAGAAGATAAAAGCTATAAAATTGGCGCAACAAGCTTTTTTCAAGTTAATCCAAAAGCTGCTATTAATTTATTTAATGTTGTATTAGATAATATTAAACCAAATTCAACAATCCTTGATGCCTATGGCGGAGTAGGTGCAATAGGCATATTTGTTTCATCTAAAGCAAATAAAATAACTCTTGTTGAAGAAAATGAAAACGCTATTTTAATGGCTGATGAAAATTTTAAATTAAATAAAATTGAAAATTATGAAATTTTATCAGGCGATGCCAAAATTCACTTTTTAAATTTTGAAAAAGAAAACAGAAAATTTGATTATATAATTTTAGACCCGCCTCGCTCCGGTTGCGATAAAGAAGGGCTTGAAGCAATTTTAAAACTCACTAAAAATATAATTTATGTTTCATGTAATCCTCAAACTCTAAGACGTGATATGCTTTTATTAATTGATAGAGGATTCAAACCCAAATTTATTCAAGGGGTGGATTTATTTCCCTATACACATCATATTGAATCGGTTGTTTTATTTGAAAGGGTAGAAAATGTTTAATAAAAGAATTGAAAACCTAAAAAAACTAAATGAAATGCAAGATATAATAAAAAATACCGCTTCAATAATCAAAAATGCCATTTTAGAAGGCAATAAGATTTTATTATGCGGAAATGGCGGCTCTGCTTCTGATTCAAACCATATTTGCACTGAGTTTATCTGCCGTTTTCAAAAAGAAAGAAAATCAATCCCTGCTATGTCTCTTTCATCAAATAATTCAGCCATTACTGCAATAGCTAATGATTATTCTTTTGATGATATTTTCAAAAGACAAATTGAAGCTTTAGGAAAAAAAGGAGATATCTTAATTGCAATATCTACAAGCTCTAAAAGCAAAAATATTCTAAACGCCATAGACCAAGCAAAAAAACAAGATATGACAGTAATTTTATTAACAGGAGAAAACAACATTAAAACAAATGCTGATATAACAATAAATGCTCCAAGTAAAATTACATGTGAAATTCAAGAAATGCACATCGCTATTGGTCATATTCTTTGTGAAATTATTGAAAATGAATTATTTTAAGCAGTCGTTGGGTCGTTAAAAATAATTTTTGCATTCTTAAAGAGATTATTTTCTTTTACTTCCCTATAATAATCTTTAGCTAAAATTTGACTTTTTGAAATTTCTTCAAGATTATTTTCTCTTAAAATCGCCAAAAGCTCTTTTGAATTCATAGAATAATCTTTGACTTTAATAAATAAATTAAAATTTTTATTTTTTCTTTTTAATTTTGCATAAATAAAACGTATCGCATCAATTACATAGATATTATAAGCAAAATCAATAACAAAATTTATATAATAATCAATATTATTTTTAGTCGCCACTTCAAAATAGCCTAAAATTTTAGATTCATCATCGCTATAAAAAACATATTTATCATAATTATTGAAAAATTGATAATTTTGGCGAGAGAACAAAGGCTTATTAAAAGAATTTATATTCTCATTATAAAACTTACATATTTCATCCACTTTATCTTTTTTAAAAGGTTTTAAAGGCATATTTTGTGCTATCTGTACAAAATCAACCTTAAAAAGATATTCGCACCCGCAAGCCCTAAAATTCATCTCATTTTTAAAAATATTCAATAAATCTGCTTGTCTTTCATCAACAACCGCATAAAAAGAATTTGCACCTTGAGCTCTATATTTTGATATTACATAATTTACGAGTTGTCCTGCTAAAGAGGATGAACAATCTTCCAAAATTAATTTTGTAATTTTAAAGCGAAGATAACTTTTAGAATCCTTAGCAAGAGTAATCAATGCACTTTTTTTCTTATTTTCAAGAGCTATATAACTTTCATTTTTAAATTTCAATCTGATAGGCAAAAGATAATTTATAAAACACAAAATGCGTCTTATAAAGTTTAAATTGCAAGGCACAAAAACTATATTTTTAATTTCTATCATGTTTTTATTTTAACTTATTTTGTAAATTTTTGGTATGCCCAAGCATTATGAGAATGTATTGATTCAAAAGCTTCCATTTCAACTTCATAAAAATTAATTACATCATTTTTATTTAATTTTGAAACAACATCCCTAATAACATCTTCCACAAATTTAGGATTTTCATACGCATGTTCTGTAACATATTTTTCATCTTCACGCTTTAATAGCGGATAAATCTCGCTTGAAGCACATTCTTCCGCCATTTTTATTAAATCTTCAAGCCAAATATGATTTTTATCATCATCATAACCCACTTTTATTCTTAATAGTGCTCTTTGATTATGCGCACCGAATTTTGAAATTTCTTTAGAACAAGGACAAAGTGTTGTTATAGGCACTTTTACAATAAGATAAAATTTATATCCGGAAACTTCATCAACTTCGCCTTCAAAAGCACAATCATAGCACATTAAAGACTCAAGATTGCTTACAGGCGCATGTTTTTTAATGAAATATTTAAAACTAAATTTTAAATATGCGCTATTAGCATTTAATCTTTTTTTCATCTCATAAAGAACATCTTTAATATCAGTAGAAACAAAGCTTTCCTTATGATAATGATTTAGAATTTCAATAAAACGAGACATGTGAGTGCCTTTAAATTCAGACAATAAACTAACTGACATCTTCGCTCTTGCATAAACTACTTCAAGCTCGGATTTATTATCTTGGGTTTTTCTCTCAATTTTTAAAGGTATCTCAACATCTTTTACTCCAACTTTTTGAATTGGAATATTTCTTAAATCTTTTTGATTTTGTACATCTTTTATCATACTTATTTTATTTTATCATCAAAAATTAAAACTTAACCAAAACTTTTAATGTTCCTTTTTGAG
>CALUZF010000134.1 GCA_944325165.1 Candidatus Gastranaerophilales bacterium | reverse complement strand
AGAAATTCTCTTTAAAATGTTTATCCTACAAACCCACATTATATTTGAAATTTTACATTAAAAAAGAGACCTTAATTAGTCTCTTTTTATAAATGGTGGAGGTTAGGAGATTCGAACTCCTGACCCCCTGCGTGCAAAGCAGGTGCTCTACCAGCTGAGCTAAACCCCCATGAGGTCGTCTTTCTTGAGACAATTATGATATTAAATTAAACAAAAAAAATAATCAAGTCTTTTTTTGAAAATATGTTAATATAATTTTATGACTAAAAATGAATTAATTAAACAGCCTAAAATTTCTTTAATAATTACATTTTATAATCTTGGAAAATATATTAATGACTGTGTTTCTTCGATATTAAATCAAACTTATCAAAATTTTGAAATAATAATAGTAAATGATAATTCTAATGATGAAAATACAAAAATATTAAATAAAATTAAAGATGATAAAATAAAAATAATTCATTTAAAAGAAAACTTAGGACAGTTGCTTGCTTTTTGCGAGGGATTAAAATATTCTAGCGGAGAATTTATTTGCTTGGTTGATGCGGATGATATTTTGCTTCCAAGTTATCTTAAAACCATACTATTAGCACATTTAGAGAATAATTTTGCTCTTATAAGTTGCGGTTTTGGTGAAATTAATGAAAAAAATGAGGTTACTTCTTTTTCAAATAATAAAAACAATAAAAAAATCAAATATGATGAAATTGAAAATCTTATAAATGGAAATGATTATTTTGAACTTAAAGAAGTAAAAGCACCTTTTGCTTTGTGGAGTTGGAATACTTCAACCTCATCTATGTTTAGAAAAAGCGCATTAGACATTTTAGAATATTACCCAAATAAAAATTATTGGAAAACAGGGGCTGATAAGGTTATTTTTTCGCTTTTACATTTAGTTGGCGGGTCTGCGAATATTTCAAGCATTAATTATTTATATAGACATCATGATAAAAATAATTCAAAAACAACCCTAAGCACCGGAAACAAGAAGTTTTTAAGCGAAGAATATGTTAATAAAATAATAGATTGGAATAAAAAAATAAGAATTGATACTTTAAAGATGTTTTTGAATAATAAAAATGAATTAATTGAAAAATATAATAAAATTAATTATTCAAAAATGTTTTTAAGGATAATTTTTTGTATAAATCTAAAAATATGCGCAAAAATTATAAAAACTTTTGCGCATAGATTAATTAAATTTTAACAATACAACTTAAGCTATAACATCTAGCTTTTGTCCACTGCCTTGCATTGGAACTTGATTATTTTTTGTGGCAGGCAAGTTTTGAATAATGCGATTTTGATTCTGTGCTATTTGTGAATTTTGAGCCAATTTTGAATCGTACGCTTCTCTTGGACTAATAGCAGGTTCGTTAGCTTTAAATGATAATGACGCATGAGATAATCTTGAAATCATTATTTTCTCCTTACAACACAATTTTATAAAACCCGCGCAAAAATTTTTTTGCCTTTTTTATGTTTTCATTATAGCACACTCGCTTATGTGTGTAAAATTAATCTTTAGTATTAATTATTTTTTGTATCTATTACAAAACATTTAAATTTATCTTTAAGAGATTGCATAGTCATTTCTTTTAGATTAAAGCCATTTTCGAATAGTTTTTCTCGTCTTTCGCCGTTTTTCTTAATGCTAAGAGCGAAAGGCCCTTTTTTGCTTTCTGTTTTGTATAGAATTATTCCTGTTGTACCTTTATTAAATTTTGTAATCTCTTGGGCTACTTTTTTATTTTTATCTTTTTTAAATACATTAATGCGAATTTTTGTATCACCATTATCTGATTTTTGGTTTATTCTTCTATATAATCGCTCGATTGGAGAGCTATCTGATTTTGTTATTTCTATTGTTTCTGTAATACCCTTCGCTGAATTACTTAAAGCCCTTTTATAAATTTTTTTAAATATTTCATTGTTTTCTTTGTCAAATTTTCTGCTTTGTATTATTTTGCCATCAAGATATACTAATTCAAATCTTGTGCCGTCTTCAAGTTTTTTTACAATAGTACCATTAACAATATCATCGCTTCCAAGAAAATATGGAATTTTGTCTTTAAATTCGACATCATTAATTGAAATCTTTTTTGGTGTAATTGTTTCTGTTGTTATTTGAATTTGTTTTTTTATTTCTTCAAGCGCTTCATTTAATTTTTTTATTGAAGAGCTATTTGTGTCGCTATCAGAATTTTTTGCTGCTAAAACTTTAATTTGTTCTTCAATTTCTGTTAATTTTGCACTTAATTTATCAATTAATGAAATATCTGTTTTGCTATCAGAATTTTTTGTAGCTAAAACTTTAATTTGTTCTTCAATTTCTGTTAATTTTGCACTTAATTTATCAATTGAAGAATTGTCTGGTGTTTTATTTTTTGAAAGCTTGCTAACTAACGCTAATAAATTTAAAACTAGCGCTCCAATCGCAACAATATACAAAAACAATTTTGCATTATCTTTTGTTTGCGTTTTATCTTCTTGTTTTATTTCCGGTTTTTTGATACTCTTTTCAAGCTCGATATTTTCTTGAGCTTTTTTAATTGTTGAAGTTAAATATTTTGCATTAACACTGCTTAAAGCAACATTTTCCATTCATTTACCCTTTTGTTTTATTCTTAGAAAAACGGTAAATAAAAAAAATTAACTGTGCTTTAATAAAACTTTACATTATATGTAATTCATTAATTTATCGAGCATTTGACTTTTTGTGTGATATCCTGCAAATTGTGCGCTTGCCACACCGTTTTTAAATAAAATAAAACTTGGAAAACCGCTTACGCCGTATTTTTTAGCAATTTCTGGATATTTATCGCAATCAAGTTTTCCTATCCAAACGCCATTTTCATTTAATTCTTCTAAAATCGGATGTTGGTTTGTACAGTATTTGCACCAAGTTGTATAAAAATCGACTAATTTTAATCCGTTTGAGGTTTCTTTTGTAAAATTTTCATTATTTAATTCGACTATCATAATTAACTCCTTTGAGATGAGTATAGCATTATTTAATCTGAATTAAATTATCGATTTGTATATTTTATAGTTTTTCTATATTTTTTATACTTTTTGGGTTCAATATTACTAAGCAAAAATCACGTGGTGTAGCGCCACCATACCCCGATAGTGCGTCTATACCAAGATTTTCTATAATAAAATTTCTTGAATATTCATTAATTAATTTTTTAGGAAATTCAATTTCTGTAGTTATATCATCACATACTTCAGATGTTAGACCTATATAATCTCCGATTTTTCGTGTTATTGGATAAGATGTTACGTTTTCATAAAATCTTGCTTTTGCATCTGCAAGTATACCTTCACCTAAGGCTTTTAAAACTGTGCCATAATTTGCTGCTTCGCCGTATTGTGAGAAATAAAATCCTGGACCAAGCCTTGTACTGTTTATAAATCTTGGGTTAAATCCGTTTTGTAATATGTTGTCAATTGCGCTTGGAGATGGTGTTCCATGGTATATTACATCGCTAAAGACTCTTGGGTTTGAAATAGAATCTCTTATATAATCTTTAATTGTTGAATGTACAACGCTATGACCTTTATATAATGGTACTTCTATGTCGAATATTGTATTATCTAAATATCTTTCTAATTCGGGTATTAATTTACCTTTTTCATCAAAGAAAAATGAATATAAATTGTCGATATATTCGTTTCTTGCTTTTGTTAATGCTTCATAGCCCATAGCGTATGGGTTTTTATCAAATTTAAGCTTTGGAATATTGTCTCTTATTTCTTCAATAGTTCCATTTGCTACTTTTGAAATATTTCCAAAATTTGTTGAAAGAGCATAATTTTGATAGTTTATCGGATTTAATTTCATTTTTCCTCTTTTTTGCCTATATTATTAAAAAAACAAAAATTGCCCAACAATTGCTATAACATTGAAAAAGATTTTTTTAATTGTTATAATAATAAAAGCACATTGAAATTTGAATATGGGGATGTAACGGTTTCGACGGGGTGAAGTTTATCGTCTGGGTTGCATTTCAAGCTGAATAACTTGTTAAACTTTTCAAAAAAATAAACGCAAATAACGTTGTAAAAGCTGATTTTGCTCCTAGAGCAATCGCTGCATAATAGCGACAGCCACTCTATACGCCCAGCTTGCCGGTTTATAGGGTAAATTATGCAAGCCGTATTTATGATTTATTTAGCGTCATA
>CALUZF010000133.1 GCA_944325165.1 Candidatus Gastranaerophilales bacterium | reverse complement strand
AAAAAGCAAGTGAAACCCATGATTGTTTTAAAGATAGAAATATAGGTCTATTTCCAATAGGCACAAGAGTTTTTCATATACAATTTGGTGTCGGTAAAATTAAAGAAATTTTGAAAGAAGATAATAATTCAAGTTATATTGTTGAATTTACAAAAGCCGGTGAAAAAACCCTTGATACAACAACATCGGGATTAAAGATATTTTAAATAATTAAAATAAGATTAATTTTGGAAGTTTTGAAAAAAAACCTTATAAAATATAAATAGAGCTAAATATCTTATGAGGTTTATATGTTTGATAATTTTACCGATACAACAAAAGAATTAATTTATGATGCGCAAAATCTTGCGATTGAAAATCATAATACTTTGATTGAGCCGATACATATATTATCTGCAATTTCAAAAAGCTCTATGGATAATATAGTTTCGCTTTTGGCTGAATTAAAGTTAAATACAAATTTGTTTTCAAGTGATGTTCAAAATGCGCTGAATAATCTTGCTAAAATTAATGAAATCACAGATAAAATTTATTTTTCAAAAAATTGTTTAATGTTGTTTGAAAAAGCTTCACAAAAAGCACAAGAATTAAAAGATAAATATGTTACTTTTGAACATATTTTATTGGCTTTGATTGAAAGCGATGATTTAGATATTAAAAGAATTGTTGAAAAATTTCAAATTACACAAAATAAAATTTTAACCGCTATGAAAAATATTAGGGGGGATAAAAAAGTGGACAATAAAAACGCTGATGAAGATTATAAAATAATAGAAAAATATTCAATTGATTTAACAAAATTAGCAAAAGAAGGCAAACTTGACCCTGTTATAGGCAGAGATGAAGAAATAAGAAGAATAATTCAAGTACTAAATCGAAGAACCAAAAATAACCCCTGTTTAATAGGTGAAGCAGGTGTTGGTAAAACTGCTATTGTTGAAGGTTTAGCAAATAGAATTATTAGAGGTGATGTTCCTGAAAGCCTTAAAGATACTACTTTAATATCTTTAGATATGGGAGCTTTAATTGCAGGCGCTAAATTTAGAGGCGAATTTGAAGAAAGATTGAAAAAAGTTTTAAAAGAAGTTGAAAAATCAGATGGTCAAATCATCATGTTTATTGATGAATTGCATACTGTTGTAGGTGCAGGGGGTGCTGAAGGAACAGCTGATGCGGGAAATCTTTTAAAACCGATGTTAGCTCGTGGCAAAGTAAGGACACTTGGCGCTACAACAATAAATGAATATAGAAAATATATTGAAAAAGACCCTGCTCTTGAGCGTCGTTTTCAACCTATTTTAGTTGATGAACCTTCTGTTGAAGATACTATTTCAATTTTAAGAGGTTTAAAAGATAAATATGAAGTTCACCACGGTATAAGAATTAAAGATTCAGCCCTTGTTGCTGCTGCAAAATTATCAGCAAGATATATTCCAGATAGATTTCTTCCTGATAAAGCGATAGACCTTGTAGATGAAGCATCAAGCGCTGTTAGAATTGAAATTGATTCAATGCCTGAAGAGCTTGATAAATTGGAACGTCAAAAACTTCAACTGCAAATTGAATTGCAATCTTTAAAAGATGATAATGATGAAGAAAAAATTGCAAAAGTGCAAAAAATGCTTGATGAAACTGAAAAAAAAGCAAATATTTTAAAAGAACAATGGGAAAAAGAAAAATCAACAATAAAAGGTGAAGTTGAAATAAAAGCTGAAATTGAACAAGTTAAACACCAAATTGAACAAGCTCAAAGGGATTATAATCTTGAGCTTGCAGCTAAATTGCAATATGGTAAATTGCCAGAATTAATTGAGCAATTAAAAAATTGCAAAAATCAAGAACATAAAAATACGCTTTTAAAAGAAGAAATTGATGAAGAAGATATAGCTCAAGTAATTTCAAAATGGACAGGCGTTCCTGTTTCTAAGCTTGTTGAAGAAGAAAGCCAAAAATTATTAGAAATGGAAGATACACTTCATAAGCAAGTTATAGGACAAGATGAAGCAGTTAATGTTATATCTGATTCAATAAGACGTGCAAGAAGCGGTTTATCTGATCCTAAAAGACCTATTGGAACATTTTTATTCTTAGGTCCAACCGGTGTAGGTAAAACTGAGCTTGCTAAAGCTTTAGCTAAATTTATGTTTTTAGATGAAGATAGTTTAATTAGAATTGATATGTCAGAATATATGGAAAAACATTCAATTGCTCGTTTAATTGGTGCGCCTCCAGGCTATGTCGGATATGATGAAGGCGGTCAATTAACACAAGCGGTTAGAAAAAAACCATATAGTGTTATTCTTTTTGATGAAGTTGAAAAGGCTCATCCGGATGTATTTAATTTAATGCTTCAAATATTTGATGATGGCAGATTGACCGATTCAAAAGGAAGAACCGTTGATTTTAAAAATACGATTATAATTTTAACATCTAATATAGGTTCAAATATTATTCTTGATAATGCACTAAAAGGCATGATGGGTGAAAAAAATAAAGAACAAGAAAAAGAAGAAATAACCCAAAAATTAAGAGAATATTTTAAACCCGAATTTTTAAATCGTATTGATGAAATAATATTCTTTGATGCTTTAACTTTGGATAATTTGTCAAAAATTGTGGATATTCAAGTTGAATATTTAAGAAATTTATTATCAGAAAGAAAAATTGAACTTGAAATAACTCAAGAAGCTAAAGAATTTCTTGCAATTCAAGGATATAACCCGATGTATGGTGCAAGACCGCTAAAAAGAACAATTCGTCAATTAATTGAAAATCCGCTGTCAAAAGAATTATTAAAAGGTCATTTTAAAGACGGTGATAAGATAAAAATTGACACTAAAGATGATAAAATAACATTTGAAAAAATTTAACATTAAAAAAGCGAGTTAAGAAACAATTTAACTCGCTTTTTTAAAATTGTTTTTTGTTTTAGACCAACCCAAGAACTTTTTTGTACCAACTGAAAGTTTCTAATTCTAATCCGTTGAATGTTGTTTTCAAGCATTGTTTTTTCAAATAATGTTGAAACTCGTCGTTGAATTTTGATTTGATTGCGGTTTGGGTCTTTGGCTTTTGAACAGAAAGTGACATAAGAACCTCCTAGCGAACATATACAACTAACAACAATATATTTGGCTATATTATACCACATAAAAATATTTTTGTAAGTGGTTTATCGAAAAAATAGCACAAAAGTAGTAAGAAAATCAGATATATATTTAATCTACAAGAATAGTAGTTTTGTAAACAAATGTGTATTTTTTAAATTTAGGCAATTTTTTATCTTCAAGTGTTTTATAAATACGTACAAAAAAGGATTATTTATGAAACTATCAGCTATAAATTTTAATAATTTTAAAGTTCAAAACAAAAATTTTAATAAAACTCAAAAGCAAACAAATTCTATAGAAAAAGAAAAATTATTAATGCCCACAACTGCTCAATATTTGGCATTTTGCGGGGGTTATTCAATTGATTTAAATGAAACTTATAAAAATTTAAATTCTGACGAATATCCTTGTGATATTGAAGAAAATGTTTTGCAAACTATTTTAGAAAATAATCCGCAAAATAAAACTTTATATGATATTCATTTTGAAAAATATAAAGGAGTATTAGATTGTTATTCACTAGAGCAATTAAAAGAAAAATACCCCGAATTTAGCGATGTTGTTTCTGTTTGGGATGTTGAAGCGCAAAAGGGAAGTTTTATAGATAAATATAAAAATAATGAATTAGATGCATTTGAAAATAGCGAAGATTTAACTTTGCAATTAATTAAATTATATTGGGGACAAGGTTTTTCGCTAAATGGTTTATCTGATTATTTAGTCAATAATTCTCAAGATGAAAAAGGAATACAATTAAATTATGTTATGGATAAATTAAATATTCCTTTAATGAATAGAAAATATGCGCGTGTTTTAAAGCTTTCAAATAAAAAATATAATGAAGATTTTACTTCTCAAATGTCAATTAAATTAAGAGAAGCAAAAGAAGCTAAAAAACAATTAGCGCAAGGTGAAGCAGTTGTTATTCCAAGAGGACCTTTATCTAGTGCGCATAGAGAACATATTTCTCAAGGATTAAAAAGATATTATAGGGAAAATCCTGAAAAAATCTATGAAATGTCTGAAAGACAAAAAGAATTTTATAGACAACATCCTGAAGAAATAGAGGATTTATCTATTGTTATGGATTATGCTTGGAATCAAAAAAAAAAAAAAAAAAGCGTATATAAAGGTTTAGCTCGTTTCTTTAGAAAAATGAAAAAAGATGTTACTTT
>CALUZF010000132.1 GCA_944325165.1 Candidatus Gastranaerophilales bacterium | reverse complement strand
GTTTTTTACGTTTTGATGCCTTTGCCTTGAAATCCGCTTGCTGACTAGCATACCAGAGTTCGACTTCATTCATGTCCATTTCGAGTCCATTTCTTCTGAAAATTTCTTGCGCAATCCACTTGGCAAGCAACTTTCGGACTTTTTCCTTTCTTTCTTCAATTTCTTTTTTTGAAACTTTTTTTGTTGATATTTTGATAATATAACCATGTTTCTTTGTCATGATTTTCTCCTTTCTTATTAATGTACATAAATACGCATAAATATAGCATTTATGCTATAATAAGTTTAAAGAGGAAAGGCATGAAAAAAGAATTAATTGTTAAATTAAGAAAGACTTTTGAAGAAGCAGCTTTTGACTACCAAGGCATTGAATGTTGGTCTGCAAGAGAATTACAAGTCTTGTTAAATTATACTGAATGGCGTAATTTTGAAAATGTTATAAATAAAGCTAAAGAATCTTGTAAAACTGCGAAACAAGATATAAATAACCATTTTGTTGACATCAACAAAATGGTTCAAATAGGCTCAGGCGCCGAAAAAAGTATTACAGATATATTGCTTACCAGATATGCTTGTTATTTAATTGCGCAAAATGGTGACCCTAAGAAAGAAGAAATAGCATTTGCACAAAGTTATTTTGCAATACAAACAAGAAAACAAGAAATCCTTGAAGAACGCATTTTATTAGCAGAAAGATTAGAAGCAAGAGAAAAACTTACAGCAACAGAAACTGAATTGTCACAATTAATCTACGAAAAGGGTGTTGATAATAAAGGCTTTGCCAAAATAAGGAGTAAAGGAGATTGTGCTCTATTCGGTGGTCATAATACTGCTGAAATGAAAAGGAAATTAGGAATTCCTGACAATCGTCCTTTGGCAGATTTTTTACCGACTATCACAATTAAAGCAAAGGATTTAGCAACTGAAATTACGAATTTTAATGTAAAGAAAAATAGTAATTTATATGGCGAAAAAGCTATTACAGATGAACATGTTAAAAATAATAAAGAAGTAAGAGAGTTGTTAGGCAAAAGTGGAATTAAACCCGAAGAATTGCCTCCAGAAGAAGACATTAAAAAACTTGCTAGAAGAGTTAAAACAAATGAGAAAGAAATTGCAAAATCTAACTCATTTGGAAAAATATCTAAAAAAGACTAGTTTATTAAGATATACTTTT
Source organism: Candidatus Gastranaerophilales bacterium (assembly GCA_944325165.1). GTDB lineage: Bacteria > Cyanobacteriota > Vampirovibrionia > Gastranaerophilales > Gastranaerophilaceae > RUG14156. Next base: position 3,213 of record CALUZF010000132.1, on the reverse strand, counting down.
TATATTTTTTAATAGAAGAGACAAATACAATATCTAATAACGAATCAATAAATTGTTGAAGTAAAAAGTTCGATTTCTCAGACATCATCACCATAATATATTATTTATAAATATAATTGAGAGGAGAACTCGCACAAGCCTGTGGCTTGTCGGGAGTCCGAGCGCGAGTGAGCTGAGGGCAATAGCGCAAAGCGTTGAGCTTTGAGCGTGCCCGTTAAACGCGAACGAGCAAGACGCTCTCGCCATCTCCAATCTTTTGAAGTTTGAGCCGTACTCCGACGGAGTAGGCGAAAACGAAAAAGCATACGGATGTGAGTCCGTGACGGCGAAACGTTGAGTTTCGGCGGACAGGACGAAACTGGACGATGGCGACGTAGAAATCTTTGATTTCACAGGAGCATAGTTCGATTTTACGGACATTATCTCCATACTTTTGAAGTTTAAATTGTGTCGCGATGCGCCTAATGAAAATGAAAAAGTGCCTTATTAATTTGAGCTTATTTTAATAATTTTATAATTTACTGCCGTATCATAATATATCGGTGCTTGGAATTCTGCGCTTGATTTTGGATTTAAATAATAAATTTTACCATAAGCAAAATTTATAAAATTTTTATCTTTATCAAATAATTCAATTTTCACGACTATATTTTTGGCGGGGCTATCTGTTGTATTCACCACTGAACCGCATATCATTAAATCTTTTTTTAAATTTTGGCAAGGATTATCTTTAATCACATTAATTCCAGATTTATCGATAAAAGTAAATTTATAATTTTCATAATTTTTTTGTTCGTTTCTATTATTTTGCTGTTCTTTTTGATTGTTATTTTTTAAAGAAACAATTTTTGTTTTTAATTTAATCAATTTATTTACATAAAAAACAGACCAACCAAAAGTAAATATTACAGCCAACACTATTAGTCCGCTTGCTAGTCTGCTATTATGATTTACAAGCGGAATTCCTCTGGAATCATCAAATTCGTTTCTAAATAATGAAATTATATCTATTAAAAACCAAACTATAAACCCACCACAGGTCAACATTTGAAATAATCCTATCAAATAATAGCCTGTATAAAATCTATGCAAGCCTAAAAAGCCGAAAAATGCACATAGTAAAAATGCTACGGATGATGATTTTTCTTCTTGTTTTTTGTTTTTAAAATTTTTAAATATAAATTTCATACTTTCAAAATATTTCTTTATTTCTTAATATACCTTATTAAAAGCTTATTTTGAAATACCCTTTTTGAATTAAATAATTTACAAGGATTTTTTTTAGAGTTAATCTATTTAAAGAATAGTTATAGAGGTGATTATGAAAAAAACATTATGTACTTTTGGTGTTTTATTAGCTCTATCTTTTAATATGAGTGCAGTTTTGGCAAATACAAATGTCGAAAATTTATCTGCAAAAGATGCAATTCAAAAATTAAAAGACGGCAATAAAAGATTTGTAAAATCAAAATCCCAACATCCGGATGAATCTCAAGATAGAAGAGATGAAATGTTAAAAGGGCAACATCCTTTTGTTGTTATCCTTTCTTGTTCCGATTCTCGTGTTCCGCCTGAGCTTATTTTTGATCAAGGTTTAGGAGATATTTTTGAAATAAGAAATGCCGGAAATGTTTTAAATGAACATGTTATAGGAAGTATTGAATATGCAGTTATGCACTGTGGTGTTAAATTAATTGTTATTATGGGACACCAAGATTGTGGTGCCATTGCTGCTACTTTATCTGGAGTTTCTGAAACAAAATACATAAAAGCTCTTGAAGATTCTATAAAACCGGCTATTGAAGATTGTAAAGAACAAGGGCTTGAAATTAATTCGGACAATGTTGTTAAAGCACATGTTATGCAAGATATAGAAGAATTAATGGCTCAAGATAATGAACTTGTTAAATATATGAAAGACAATGATGTAAAAATTGTTCCTGCATATTATCATCTAGATAGCGGTAGGGTTGATTTTCTAAAACTTAAAAAATAAAAGCGGTCTAATAAACCGCTTTTTTAATATCTTGTATCAATGTTGCTGTCAATTACAACTCTACAATTATATGTTCCGCCTTGACAGCCTTCATCTTCTTTGCTTTTTGCAAGTTGTTTATAGCTTTCTTCTGTTTTTAATCTTGAATCTCTTCCATCATAGCATTGTCTAATGTTGCTTTCTTCATATATGTCATCTTGTGAAAACATTATGCTAAATGGTATATCAATGTGTCTTTGCACTTCGCCTGCCACTGAAGATGGCCATGCGCCATATACAGCGTCATAAAAGCTCATTGAACCTGATGATCTATTTGCTAATATCCCCATATCGTTTATTTTTGAAGGATAAATAATTTTAGCAGTTATATAATTGCTTGAATATACAGGATAACCCATAGGAATAACTTCGCCTCGTCTTGTAATCGCTAAAGGAACGATATCGGGAAGTATTTGTTCGCCTTCGCAAGTTATTCTGTTTGGTCTTTTTTCGCCATTTATATCGACATAAACTACAAAATAATCCAAAGAATTAGGATTATCAAAACTATCTTTTGCTTCAATTGATTTCATATCACTAAAATAAAATCTAAATGAATTTGAAGCTATTAAATGAGGGGCTTTTGGATTGATGTTATCTGCTTTATCGTTAATTGGAGTTAAATTTTCACAATTATTCTCTGATGTATTTATAAATTCGGCTAATCTTGAACATAATGCTTGAGGAGTTGTGGGAAATTGTCTAGGGCCTATTTTGCAATCGGGATCAGAGCTATTTTCATCCGGACAATAAATATCAGCCAAAACATTATATGCAGCTTTTCTTAATGCATTATATGCAGTAAAATAAGGCTGACCATATTGATTGGATTTTGTATTTAAAATTATAAGCTCAGCAATTAAAATAAAACCTATAATGGTTAATATTATAAGTACTTCAATCATCGTAAATGCTTTTTTTCTTAATTTCATATTTAAAATCCTATTTTTGAAAATATATTAACATATATATCAAATAAATTAAAATTTTTTAATAAAATTAAAGAATTTTGCATTCTGTCCGAAAAATATTATAATAAAAGAAAAAGGTAGATGGAATTGCGCAAAAGCGGATTTACGATAGCTGAGTTCATAATAAGCTTAATGATTATGTTTGTCATTATGGGTTCTGTTGTGACTTTGGCATTTAAAAAGGCTAAACAAACAATAAATAAATAT
>CALUZF010000131.1 GCA_944325165.1 Candidatus Gastranaerophilales bacterium | reverse complement strand
AAAAAAAGGGGTTAAACTTTTGTTTAACCCACTTGTATTGCCATCACCAGTTAGATTCTTATATACAAAACTATACTAAGCTTAACGCAATTGATGGAGCTTGGTTAGCTTGTGCTAATAATGATGTTGATACTTGTTGAAGTATTTGTTGTTGAACAAAACTAGAAGCCTCAGAGGCAATATCAGCATCAGTGATTATTGATTTTGCGCTTGATAAGTTTTCATATTGAGTTGTTAATGTAGATAATGCTGAATCCATACGGTTACCTGCAGAACCAATAATTGATTTTCTGTTTGTAATGTTATCAATTGCATTGTCTAAAGCTTTAATTGCAACGTCAAAGTCTGTTTCATTTGTTTCTTTAGTAGCATTATCGGCTGTGTAAGCACCGCCATTTTGCGCAATTGTTGTTAAATCAAATGCAGCTTTGCCACCTGTTAAAGCTGTAAATGTAACTTCTTCAAACAATGCTTTATCAGCAGAAATTGTGTTGTCTACGCCAGCATTTGCACCAACTTGGAATGTAACACCTGTTGTAGCTAAGTCTCCACCGAATAATTTTAATGAAGAATATTCAGCAGAACTATCAATACGGTTAATTTCAGCGATACGTTCAGCAACTTCATCTTGCATTGCTTGAATTTCTTCTTCTGAATAAGTACCGTTTTTAGCTTGCAAAGTCAAATCACGAATTCTTGAAATGTTATCTTGGACAACATCTAAGTTACCTTCTGCAGTTGATAATAATGCATTTGCATTTTGTACGTTATTTTGAGCTGTTTTATTACCGTTCAATTGAACATTCATTTTAGCTGAAATTACAGTACCAGCTGCATCATCCTTAGCTGAAAGAATTTTCAAACCTGAAGACATTCTTTGCATAGAATTAGATAAATTTGTTGTTGAAGTTGATAATAAATTTTGGATCTTCAACGAATCCACGTTTGTGTTGATAACTACTGCCATCTTTAATACTCCTTTATTTAACTATGGTCACTAAATTGAAAATGGGGATTTTCAAAATTCCATGTGACCTACATCCTTATCACGTACTAAATATATAATTTTTTAGAATGATAATGAATTAAAATAAAGGTGGTATTTTCTTATACTTTAGTATAATAAATATAATCAATAAAAAAAGCTCTCAATTTGAGAGCTTTTTTTATGCTATTTCTTCTTTATGCTTCATCGGAAGCTGGAGTACCTCCGCACTTTGGGGCAACTGCTTTTTTTCAACCATCTCCTTGGTTACGACAAATTCCTTAATATCCTCTTTAGATGGAACTTCATACATAACATCAAGCATAATTTCCTCAACGATTGAGCGCAAAGCTCTTGCTCCTGTTTTGCGTTTTAGAGCTTCTTTTGCAATTAAATCAATTGCCTCATCTTCAAATTTCAACTCAACACCATCCATACCCATTAAACAAGCATATTGTTTAATAATAGCATTTTTCGGTTTAGTTAAAATCATCTTCAATGTAGCTTCATCAAGCGCATCTAGCACTGTATAAACAGGAATTCTGCCAATAAATTCAGGAATTAAACCAAATTTTAATAAATCATCCGGTTGTAATTTCTTTAATATTTTAGCAGATTCTCTTTCTTTTTCTTCATTAGAAAGTCCAGCAGAGCCAAAACCAATTGATGTAGTAGTACCCGCACGTCTTTCAACGATTTTTTCAAGACCAACAAAAGCACCACCCACAATAAATAAAATATTATTAGTATTTATTTGAATAAATTCTTGATGAGGGTGTTTTCTTCCACCTTGAGGAGGTACGTTTGCAATTGTACCTTCAATCATTTTTAATAACGCTTGTTGAACGCCTTCACCGGATACATCACGAGTAATTGAAGGATTTTCAGATTTACGTGCAATTTTATCTATTTCATCAATATAAATAATGCCTCTCTCGGCTTTTTTAGCATCATAATCAGCACTTTGATATAATCTCAAAAGTATATTTTCGACATCATCGCCAACATAACCTGCTTCAGTTAATGTTGTAGCATCTGCAACAGCAAATGGCACATTTAACATCTTAGCTAAAGTTTGAGCTAATAATGTTTTACCAGAACCTGTTGGCCCTACTAACAAAATATTACTTTTTTGAATTTCAATATCAGAATCAGGTTGCTCCATATTATGAGCAATTCTTTTATAATGGTTATAAACAGCAACAGCAAGAACTTTTTTTGCATCATCTTGTCCGACAATATGTTCATCAAGATATGCTTTAATCTCTTGCGGTTTTGGAATAGAATCAATCTTAACTTCTTGTTCTGCTTCCTTTTCGTCCTGTTTAAAATTAAACAATTCCTCATCTAAAATTTCATTGCATAATTCGATACATTCATCACAAATGCACACATCGGGCCCAGCAATCAATTTTTTAACTTGATCTTGGGTTTTACCGCAAAATGAACATTTTAAATTTGGATCAGTAGTCTTTGCCATTTTATTTCCTTTTAATTTTATTTATTGTTTTCATCAAGTGTGATTACTTTATCAATCATGCCATATTCAACGGCTTCTTGAGCAGTCATTATATAATCTCTATCGGTATCTTTTTCGATTTTCTTTAGAGGCTGACCTGTATTTGAAGCCAATATTGAATTTAGCGATTTTTTAATTCTTATAATTTCATTTGCTTGAATTTCAATATCAGTAGCTTGTCCTTGAGCACCGCCTAATGGTTGATGAATTAATACTCTTGAATGAGGAAGTGCTAAACGTTTTCCTTTAGCACCGCTTGATAACAAGAATGCACCCATGGATGCTGCTTGACCTAAACAAATAGTAGAAACATCAGCTCTAATGTGTTGCATAGTATCATATATTGCAAAACCTGCTGTTACTGAACCACCAGGTGAATTAATGTATAACATAATATCTTTTTCAGAATTTTCACTATCTAATAATAACATTTGTGCAACTATCAAATTTGCAACCATATCATCAATAGGAGTTCCTAAAAAGATAATTCTTTCTCTTAAAAGTCTTGAAAATATATCAAAACTTCTTTCACCACGTGATGACTGTTCTATAACTACAGGAACGAAACTCATTCTAATTTATCCTTTCAACTTATTCTATTTAGCAATAAATTTATTATTTTCCAATAAATATTCATTTACTTTGTTTGCAGTAATTTGCTGTGAAATTGCAGCAAACGAATTTGGGTTCTTTCTCAACTCTTCAAACAATTGTACAGGAGCCATACCATACATCGCTGCCATTTGGTTGATATGTTCCATTATATCCTTTTGCTCGATTTTTAAATCAGCCTCTTGAGCGATTCTTTCAACCATTAATGAATTTTTAATTCTTTTTGCAGCTTCTTCCCTAAATCTAGCTTCTACCTTATCTTTACCTTCTTTTTCTACCATTTTATCAAAATCAGCGCCTTGTTGAGAAGCTTGCATTTTTGCTTCATCCATAATTGCTTGATATTCTCTATCTAGCATAGTATCTTGGATTTTAATTTCTGTTGAATCATATATTTTATTAAATACCGCATCAGATTTTGCTCTGTCATTTTGACTTTTAGCAACATTATCCAAATATTTTTGAATATCTTCTTTTAGCGCATCTAATGTGTCTTTTCCTGCTTTTTTAGCAAGCTCATCATTTAATTCAGGCATTTTGCGTTCTTTAACTTCAATTAAATTAATTTTAAATTGAGCCTTAGCGCCTTTTAATTTTTCTTCATGATATTCTTCAGGAAAAGTTACATCAATTGTAAATTCTTCACCTGCACTATGTCCAACAAGACCTTCAGCAAATCCTGGAATAAAGTTTGAATTTGCAAGGTCAAGTGTATAATTTTTACCTTCGCCATGTTCAATTTTTTCACCATCAACAAAACCTTCAAAATCGAACACTACAGAATCTTTATCAGTTGATGCTCTATCTACTTTTTCTAATGTAGAAAATCTTCTTTGAGTCATATCAAGTTCTTTTTCAAGAGCATTTTTTTCATTTTTAAATTCTTTATATTCAACTTCTAAATCTTTATATTGACCCATTTTAACTTCGGGTTTTAATTCGACGCTTACTTTAATTTTTAAATCAGAACCAACTGTAAAATCATAGCTTTCAATAGTTGGATTAAAAGCAATATTCAATTTATTATCTGTCACAACTTTTTGAAATTCTGATGGGAATAATCTATCTATAACTTCAGCTTTTATTCTATCTTCACCAATATATTTTTCAACAATATTAGCAGGAGCTTTACCTTTTCTAAAACCTGCAATATTAACATTAGAACCGTATGCTTTTAGAGCTCTATCATAAGCATTTTTTGCTACATCTGAAGCAATTGTCATATCTATTGTTGCGATGTTTTTATCATCAATTGTAACTGTGTTTGTCATGGCACCTCTCAA
>CALUZF010000130.1 GCA_944325165.1 Candidatus Gastranaerophilales bacterium | reverse complement strand
GGTATCCCACTTGGTCTAATAAGGGGAAATGACTCAAAAGTGAAACTTTGGCTTTTTAGGGGTGAATCATCAGAAAGGCTTATTATATAAGGTTTCTTCACTCCTAAAAAACGATTTTGAGTCTATTTCCTTATCCTGCTTCCTGTAAATAGTACATTATTTTAAAGATTTCCATACTAAATCTGTCAATTTTTCAAAGTCTTTCTCATCAAAGTAACTTTGACAGAAATTTAAAATGTTAGGTTTGTGTTTAAATATTTTTTTAATACATTCTTTCTGTATCCGCTCATCTGCACTTCCGCGCCCAAGGCTTGCATGGCACGCAGGACAAATCTTTGCCAAGTTATCAACATCATCTAACTCTTTTATTTTACCAACAGAAATCATATGATGAATTTCAAAGTATGGCCTTCCTGTCCTTGGGTCAATGTGTGTCCTTTTAGTTATATCGTAATCATCACAACAACAAACACAAATATCTGGTGTAAAATATCTTACATAGTTTACAATTGATAAATCTCGTTTAAATTTTTCAATATCTTGTGTCGTTTTCCCAATCATATCATGAAATTTTAACAAATCTTCTTTTGTGAGTTTTTTGTCGAACACATTATGAGTGTAATAAGCTAATCTATTTTCAAAAGTTGTACTATCGCTTTCTAAAGGTTGTGTACATTCAAAATATGTAACAAAACCATCTTTCCTTATTGAATTATAATGAAAATTTGCTTTAAAAGCCGCAACTCTATATTCATTTATAAACCCAATATTTGTTGCATACCAAAATATATTAAATCTCAATTGAGTTTCTCTTTTAATTCCAGCTCTATAATCTGGTTGAAATTCTCTAAAATTATAATTAACTACATAAACTGGGACGTTTAAATTATCAATTAACAAACGGACTCTTTTAGTTTCCTGTTGACTGTTTTTTACATAATCCATAGTAAACAAATGTCTATTTCTATCCATACTTCCACGCAGCTCAGAAAAACCACGAATAAACATTTTCTTTTGCTCTGTAAAACTATTTTCATAAATAAAATCGGAAGATATAATTTTACGATTTAATCTATTGAAGAAATTTTCTTTTGTTAAATTCAAATCATTTTCCAATGCAAAAACAATATCAGTTTTTGGAAATGATTTATTCCCTTTAAACCAATATGAGTAAGGTTTACAAATATCGTTTAGTTGCTCTAAAAATGAAATTTTTGATTTCTCGCATAGTTCTTGGTTGTTGTAAACTTTTGTCCAATTTCTATATGCGGAATACGTGTATATAAATTTATTGTCTTTTGTAAATTCATATCTACCATAAAATGCTCCAAGCAAAAATGAAGGAATATCTCCTTGTAAAAATTTACTTACTTTCATATTCTTATCTCTCCCAAAAAAGAAAAACATTCTATAATGATTATACCAAATTTAGTTGTATTTTCAAATTTTTTGTTGTATAATGTTTTGTGAGGTAATAAAAAACAGTCCCTCACAAAGGAGAAAGCAATGAAATTTAGAATTTTAGATTTGTTTTGTGGTGCTGGTGGGTTTTCGGCAGGCTTAGAACAAGTAAAAAATTTTTCAACAGAAGTTGGTCTTGATTTTGATAAATATGCCATTGAAACATTTTCTAAAAATTTCCCTAATGCCATTTCTATTTGTGGAGATATTTTAGACCAAGATACAAAAAATCAAGTGATAGATAGTTGCAGAAAAAGAAAAGTTAATATGATAGTTGGTGGTCCCCCTTGTCAAGGATTCAGCTTAAAAGGCAAAAATTTAGGACTTGATGATAGTAGGAATTTTTTATTTAAAGAATATTTGAATATTGTTAAAGAGTTACAACCCGAAGTTTTTATTATAGAAAATGTAAAAAATATATTAAATTCTTCTAGTCATTATTTCAGAGATGAGATTTTAAAAGAAATTAAAAATTTAGGATATATTGTTAACTACGGTGTTGTTAATGCGAAAAACTATGGTGTCCCACAAAATAGAGAAAGAGCTATCTTTATTGCTTCAAAAACAAAATTCATTAATTTCCCAAATCCACAAGATAAATCTGTTACCGTTAGAGATGCTATTTCAGATTTAGCATATTTAGAAAGCGGACAAGGTCAAGTAATATTTGAATATATGAATCCGGCACAAAGTAATTATCAAAGACAATTACGTGGTAAATGTTTACAATATCATAAAGCAAGTTCACATTCTAAACTTGCAATTGAAAAATTGAAAATGATACCTGCAGAATGTGGTAAGGAATATTTGCCAAAAGACCTATTAGGAAAACAAAAATTTTCTACTACATGGTCAAGGCTCGAATGGGATAATATTAGTCCAACAATTGATACCAGATTTGATACTCCATCAAACGGTAAAAATTCACACCCGTTTTTAAATAGAGCAATTACACCAAGAGAAGCTGCTAGAATTCAAAGTTTTAATGATGATTTTTATTTTTATGGACCTAAGGTTGCAGTTTGCAAACAAATTGGTAATGCAGTTCCACCACTTTTAGCAAAGGCTATTGGTCAACAAATAGCTGATGAATTACAAAATGATATTGTTGAAGGCAAAAATTATAAATTATATTTAGGAAATGCTTATACCATAATAGATGAATTAATAAAAAATAATGTCAAAGTAAACCATATAATAACTGATCCACCGTATAATATCTCTCATGAGAATAACTTTAATACTTTAAAATGCCCTAGACAGGGTGTAGATTTTGGTGAATGGGATAAGAATTTTGATCTGTTTTCTTGGATTCCTAAGTATGAAAAAATATTAGATAAAAATGGATCTATTATTATATTTTGTTCTTATAGATATATGAGCTTTATTATCAAAACGATGGAGGAAAGTAATTTAGAAGTTAAAGATATTTTAGTTTGGAGAAAGTCAAATCCAATGCCTCGAAATATTGAAAGAAGGTATGTTCAAGATATGGAATTTGCAATATGGGGAGTAAAAAAGGGTGCAAAGTGGATATTTAATAAAGATAAAAACAAACCATATATGCGTAGCTTGTTTGAAACGAGCACGGTATCTGGGAATGAAAGAACAAATCACCCTACACAAAAAAGCTTACAACTAATGCAAGATATTATAAAAATTCACACAAATAAAGATGATGTTGTAATTGATCCATTTATGGGAAGCGGAACAACCGGAGTTGCTTGCTTAAATTTAAATAGAAGGTTTATTGGTATAGAATTAGATAAAACGTATTTTAATTTATCAGTAGAAAGATTAAATAAGATTTTTTAAGGAGATAAAAATGACAGAATATGAAATTATAGCAACAGTAATTGCTGGCTTTGCTCTTATTCAACCATGGGCAATGTGGGTTTTCAAGAAAATATTTAGAAAAATAAAAGTATCATTTATGCCATCTGCAAAAATTAAGCTATTTTATAATAGAAGTGGAGCTTATTTGCTTATGGGTGGTGTTATTGAATCAAAAAATCAAAATTGTGTTGTTAAAAACATTTCTGCAAAAGTGATAAGACAAAAGGACAACGCTGAATTAAAATTAGATTGGTCTTCTTTTATTAGTCCAATAAATCAATCTGTTGGTAACAACTTTATTAACACAAATGAAAACGCACGTCCATTTAAGATTGTAGCGAACGAATTAAGTCCAATTTTTGTTGAGCTGGCGAACGAAGATGAAAATGTAAATAATAGGCTGTTTGAAATATATAATAAAATTACATTGGATACAGATAAAATGATTAAACAAAACCCGAATATGAATTTCGATAAGGCAAAAGAAGAATTTTCTAAAAATAACAATTACAAAAAATCCAGACAAGAACTTTTAGAAGATTTTTATTGGAAAGAATCTGCTTATGTGGTGGAATTTGTTATTGTTTATAACAACAATAGAAGAATAGTATACAAATATCAATTTGATATAAACAAAAAAGAGTCTGAATCTTTAAAAGAAAACATTGATACTGCTCTTTATTTGGAACTGAATCGTTTATATTCAATGCCATATAATTTTTCGTGCCCACAAAAAGAATATGTTGAGTGTCAACATTCACAAAAGGAGTAATGTATGAACAAAGCTGTTATATATGCAAGATATTCAAGTGATAGTCAAACAGAACAAAGTATTGATGGACAACTTAGAGTTTGTAAGGAATATGCTGAAAGAAATGGTTTGATTGTCGTTAATGAATATATTGACAGAGCTATGACAGGAACAAATGACAAAAGGCCAGCACTTCAACAAATGCTTTATGATATCAAAAATAAAAACTTTGATTTTGTTTTAGTATATAAGTTGGACAGATTTTCAAGGTCAAGATATGACAGCTCTGTTAATCGTGCAATACTACTTAAAAATGGTGTTAAACTGATTTCTGCAACTGAAAACATTTCAGACGCACCAGAAGGCATTTTGCTTGATAGTGTGCTTGTTGGACTTGCAGAGTATTATTCTGTTGAACTATCTCAAAA
>CALUZF010000129.1 GCA_944325165.1 Candidatus Gastranaerophilales bacterium | reverse complement strand
AGGAATTAAAACAAACAGTTTCAATATTTTTAACCGTAATTTAGAATTTTTTTAACTCGATACAGAAAAATTTCCACTATTAAAATTAACAATAGAATGTGGAAAACAAGGCGGTATAATGCCTGTAGTTTTAAATGCAGCAAATGAAATTGCCGTTTATAAATTTTTAAATAATGAAATTAATTTTTTAGATATTGAAAAAGTAATATTTAATGAAATAGATAAAACAAACAATATTGCTAATCCAACCATAAATGAAATTTTTGAAATCGATAAAGAAACAAGAAAAAAACTAATGAGTAACTAAAAACCTAACAGAAAGAAAATATTCATAAATCAACCTCAATAATTTTTCATCATTTTCGAGCGCATAAAAAAGCTCTTGTTTTATTTCTTTACTATCTTTAATTTCAAATTTATATAATTCATAAGGTTCAACATCCAATGTTTTTGCTATTTTTTCCAATGTATCAATAGCAGGGGCAAATTTCCCGCATTCAATATAACTTATATTAGGTGTTCCTATTCCTACTTTTTCGGCTAATTGTTCTTGAGTTAATCCTCTTTGTTTTCTTATATATTTTATTCTTTTTCCTAATAATTTTTTTATATTTGTCATTTGCAAAATTCCTTTAATAGGGTCTTTTAATATTCTGCAATACAAATTTAAAAAAAATAATAGTATACAACATTATAAAAAATATTGAAAATTAATGTTAAATATTATAATATTAATCATGTACATTATAAATTTTTTAATTATTAAATGTACAACATTATATGCGTAAGGTTTAAGGATAAAAAATGAAAAAGATTTTTGGTTTTTCGCTTGTCGAAATAATTGTTGCGCTAATTATAATTAGCGTTATAACAGCAGCGCTAGCCCCTATTATCACTAAAAGAATGTCAAGAAATGCAGTAATTTTAGGTGAAATAAAACAAGAAATGCAAAAAACAGAAAGCACTCAATTTACAACATCAGGCGAACATCATTTTATAGTTCCTGAAGGAGTAACTGAAGTCGAAATCACTCTTGTCTCCGGTGGAAATGGAGGTTCAGCAGGAGAAAGTGTTTTAACTAAAAATGAAATTAAAACAATAGGCGAATCAACTTTTTCAGTACCGCCATATCTAAAAAATAAATATGCAAAAATCACCATGTGCGGTGGTGGAGGTGGTGGAGGCGGAATGGGAACTAATATTTGTATGGGCGGAACATTCACGCATTACCAAGGTGCAGCTGGCGGAGGCTCAGGCGGTGCAATAGAAAACGACATTATAAAAATTGATAATAAAAATGAAATTAAAGTCTATGTAGGTGGTGGAGGTAGCGTTGTATATGGTGGTACACCTGAAATTGTAGCACCTGCAAAAGGTGATGTTGTCTGGGATGGTTGCGCAGACGATTTTAGTGTAGCACCTTCTTGTGAAGGGATAATATTTTATCAATCAGCCCCAGGAGGCAGCGTTGTTGGAGGAAAATCATATTTTCGCATAACAGGAACAGAAGGAATAATAAGAGGAGGTAGCGGTGGCGAACTTGCAGGTGGTAGCGGAAGCATATATATAGGAGATTGCGGATTAGCTGGTGGCGGTGGCGGTGGCGGAAACGCAACAAGATTTGGAACCTATGGCGAAAGCCACTTTAGAATCGTAGGCGGTGGCGGTGGCGGTGGCGGAGAAGGAATAGCTGTTGTTCGTACAGAGACTCTCAGATACCCAGGTGGAGCCGGTGGTGGCGGTGGTGGGGTACTATTCAAAGAAGATGGCACCAGATTACACTATGGTGGCGTCGGAGGAGATGGTCATGAACTTGACTATGGTTGTATTGCAACAGGGGGATACGGAGGAAGTCCAAATGGCAACAAAGGAAAAGATAGTGGATGTAACAATGGAACAAACTACGGAACAAGATACGTTGCAACATCAGGATATGGCGGAGATTCTCCATTAGCGGAATATCCTGATAACTGTGCTGGAGGTCATGGCCACGGAATTGATAACAGTTATGATTCACGTAGCTATAGTAACGAAGCAGGAACTAATTCTGAATACTTTAGCGATTACTCTAACCCAAGAAACAAAGGCAGAAACGGGATAATTGTCCTAAATTATATTTCAGGCACAAAAGGAGGACAAGGCGGTAGCGGTGGCAAAAAAGTAGTTAAAAAAATAACAGTAAACGCCAACGATGATATAAAAATTATCATAGGAAAAGGAGGTCAAGGAGGAACTCCTGCAGAGCTTCAAAACTCCGGAAGCATAAAATCGGGACAAGCACCGACAGAAGGAGAAATAAGCCAAGTTTATATAAATAATGTTTTAAAATTCGACACAAATGACGCAAGCGCAACAACTGCAAATGCAGAAGCTCCATCTGATGAAAATGGAAGCCAAGGTGGCAAAGACTATGAATTTAGTTGCTCAGCAGGGACATCGGGAACACAAACAAACGCTAAAGGCGGAAATGCAGCAGGCTTTGGAGGCTGTGGCGGTGGTGGCGGTTATGTAGCTTCAAGTGGCGGAAATGGCACTATGGGCTATGCAAAAATCAGCTGGAAATAGTTTTTTCATGTTATTTTAAACCATACGAGAGAGGAAAACCTCTCTCTTTTTTTAATTATTATAAAATTATAAAAAATAATTTTACTCTTGAACAACTTGAACGCCAAACTTAGCTCTAAATAAATGTTGAACAGTTTCTGATTGAATTTCACCCATAAGAGCATTGAAGTAATTATAGGCTTCTTTTTTATATTCAATTAAAGGATCTTTTTGACCATAAGCAACAAGTCCAATCGAATCTTTAAGCATATCAATATTTCCTAAATGATCAATCCATTTAGCATCTACCACTTGAAGCAAAATATCTTTTTCAACATTTCTTACGATGTTATCATCCTTAAATGGCTCTTGCATAACATAATTGTCACCATAATATTTAGACATTACTTCATTAAAACTATTTACTGTTTCTATTTCAAATTCCTTATATGCTTCATCTGATAAGACTTTTAACTTGTCTAATATTTCAGATGCTCTTAGGTCTTTGATATCTTCAGGTTTAATTTTATCTTTTGCTTGAGGAAATATACTAACAAATTCCTTAACAAGCATAACGATATCATCCCAAACATATTCTTGAGGAGACATATCCTTATTAATATATTGAGATAAAATACGCTCTGTTTCTTTAGATATCATAAATTTAATATCAGATTGAAGATTTTTACTTACTAAAACCTTTCTTCTTTGATAATAGAATTTTTCTCTTTGAATATTCATAACATCGTCATATTCAAGAACAGACTTTCTAATATCAAAATGATATGTTTCAACTTTCTTTTGTGCAGATTCGATTTGACGAGTTATTAAAACATTTTCGATAGCCGTATCTTCTTCGACATTTAGCATATTCATCAACTGAATTATTTTTTCACCGCCAAAAATTCTCATTAAATCATCTTCTAAAGATAAGAAAAATTTGGTTGACCCAGGGTCACCTTGACGAGCAGCACGACCTCTTAGCTGGTTATCAATACGACGAGATTCATGGCGCTCTGTTCCGATTACATGTAACCCGCCCAATTCAACAACTTTTTTGTGTTCTTCTTCTGTTATTTTTCTTGCTTTATCTAAAGCTTCATTTTTCAATCTTTCATAATCCGGATGAGTTGAATCAATTTTAGCTTTGTCTAATTCTTCTTTTGCTAAATATTCAGCATTACCACCCAAAAGAATATCAGTACCTCTACCTGCCATATTTGTTGCAATGGTAACAGCACCTAATCTTCCTGCTTGAGCAATAATATATGCTTCTTTTTCATGGTGTTTAGCATTTAATACATTATGTTTAATGCCCATTTTTGTTAATAATTTTGATAAATACTCTGATTTTTCAATAGAAATTGTACCAACCAATGTCGGTCTTCCAATTTTTACCATTTGAGCTATTTCTTGAGCAACAAATTCGTATTTCTTTTCTTTTGTTTTATAAATTACATCCGGATAATTAATTCTCTTATCTTCTTTATTTGTTGGAATTTGAGTAACTTGAAGATTATAAATTTTGCCAAATTCAGCTTCTTCAGTCATCGCAGTACCTGTCATGCCAGATAATTTAGGGTACAATCTAAATAAATTTTGGAAAGTAATTGAAGCTAATGTTTGAGTTTCATCTTGAATTTTAACACCTTCTTTGGCTTCGATTGCTTGATGAAGTCCATCAGACCAGCGACGACCCTCCATAATTCTTCCTGTAAATTCATCCACAATCATAATCTGATTATCTTTTACAACATAATCAGTATCTTTAATAAATAATTCTTTTGCTTTTAGAGCTTGCAGAAGATGATGAGCATATTGGGTTTTCATATCAAAAAGCTCTTCAACATTTAATAATTTTTCAGCTCTAATAACACCTTCTTCGGTAAAAATTATATTTTTATTTTTTTCATCAACTTCGTAATCTTTATTTTTTTCTAACAATGGTGCAACTTGTGCCATCAATTTA
>CALUZF010000128.1 GCA_944325165.1 Candidatus Gastranaerophilales bacterium | reverse complement strand
AGCAGTATATAATATATTTGTAAGCTTTGCTGTCTTAGTTACTTTTATACCTAACTCTTCAAATTCTGGATTAATATATATTTTGTTTTCCCATGGTCTATTCATTTTCTCCTTGTCAATCTTACTTATCAAACTTGGAAAATATTCATGTATTACTCCAACTCTAATATGAGTTTGAAGAGTTCCACAGTAAACATATGGTATTCCATTTTCAAGACCTATAACTGCTCTATCATTGCACACAAAATTATAGCCTTTTTCCATACAAAGATACATTGCCAATGTAGTTTTGCCCGAACCAGCTTCTCCTGAAATTAATGTTGCTTTACCATCTTTTTCAACAATCGCACAATGAATAAAATACTTATCTTCTTTGTTTAATTCTTTTGCAAACATTGACAAGGCTAAATATATCAAATCTGGTAAATACAATTCTCTTTCTGGCACACATATCAATGCTTGGTTCAATTCTGGATTTATCTGTACCAAATTAGGGCATCTATCTAAATAAATCAAATAATTCCCACTTAAATCAGCATTTTCATCAGGTAAAATTTCTATTCCAGGTATAGTTTCTGGAACTTGTTCTTCATCTGTCAAAAAATAATTATAAATTTTTTCAGAATTTGTTGCAAATATAATTTCTGCAGACTGACATTTCATCCTTAATTTTTTCATTTAATACCTCCTTATTAATTAAAAAACAATATCATTTTCTATTAATTTTACTATTCTATTCTTTTCTTGAATTATATCATATTCGTCTATAGTTTTGAAGTTGTAATTTTCGATTATTATTTTTCCATCTTTCATTACTATTTCAGGCTTGTTTCCTGATGTGTAGATTATATTCTCTATAATAGATTTTTTATAAGTAAAATTTAAATTATTTCTATTATAGAATAATATATCTGCCTTATTCCCCTCAATAATACTTCCTGAATTCATTTTCATATATTTTGCTGGATTTACAGTAATCATATCTAATAATGTATTGCTATCTAAATTAGTTAATAAAGCCGTTGTTCTCAAACTATCAAGCAATGATAAAGAATCATTTGTTGCTGGCCCATCTGTTGCAGCTATTACATTAATTTGATTATCTAATAATTTTTTTATATCACATGGCTTATTTTTTAACTTTAGATTACTACTATGACATGTTACAACTGATGCTTTATTATTTTTTATTAACATTATGTCATCGTTACTTAAATAATTACAATGCACTAATAAAGTATTTTCATTTAATAAATCGTATTTTTTTAATAATTCTATTGGTGTCATTTTATATTTTTTCTCAATATATTTTACCTCTTCAGCAGTTTCGCAAATATGTAAACTTAATTTTATTCTCTTATTGTTTTTTAAAAAATTTGAAATTTCAATTAAAGTATCTTTTTTTATCCATTCTACTGAATGTAAACCAATAAAATATTCTATATTTTTCTTTCTCTCTAGCGAATTAAATTTCTGTTCAAAATTCAATTTATACTCCATCAATTTTTTTGAATTCATCATAGGATACCCTAAAAAAGCATTAACTGGAAAACTTTCTACATTCGGCCATCCTCTAACTCCAAACACTGTTAATGTACCATTTTTGATTGATTCTAAAAGAACATTATTTATAGAACTACTTCTAATCTCATCAATAATATTCTGAAACTTTGTATGAAATTTCTCTCCTAACAAAATGTATTCTTCTGTTGATAGATTTTTTTTGTATCCTCTCAAAAAATATTCGCCAAAATGAATATGAGCATTTAAAAAGGCTGGTAAAATTATATATTCTTTTGCATCAATTACTTTCTTACTCGAAATATCCTTATTTCCCACATATACAATTTTCTTATTTTTTATTCCTATATTTGCCTGCTTTATTTCTCTTTTAGAATTTTGAGTTACAATTAATCCATCCCTTATCAGCAAATCTAACATTACTAACTCCTAACTTTTAGGTTTTCCAATCCATGTACATAAATAATTTTCATGCACCAATTGTTTTTCTCCCTTTTTATATTCAATACTATCATTAAAATTAATTTCTTTAAAACAAAATGGATCTCTAGCATATAAATCTTTTTCTCCAGTCTCACATTTTTTATATGTATATGCCATAGCAAAACAGCCACCTCTACAAACTTCTGCTTTATCACAATCTTTGCAACCTTCTATTTTTTCATAATTTTCTTTTCTAATTCTAAAACTCTTGAATTGCTCTGAATTAATTATATCAAGTATATCATCTTTTAAGATATCTCCTACTCTATAGTCATGCATATATACACATGGAGATACAGGTATTTTTCCATCTGGTGTAATTGAATTGATTCTCATAGAGTATATGCCACATGAACACCCCTGCACTTTGTTATTATCCACTAATCCAGATAAAGTCGGTTCACTTAATTCTACTGTATCACACATTTTAAATAAATATTTATAGTTTTCAAGTACTTGATTCTTAGTAGGTACAAGTTCATAATGCTTTTCTTGAATTGGTTTTAATAAATTAAATCGAATATTTGAATTATATTGCTTTGCTAATTCTAATAAAGCGTCTATACGATCCCTGGTAAAGTTCCAATTCATCGCACACATTATAATTCCTGATTCTATTCCATATTCTTTGCAAATTTCAAGAGCTTCTATTGCGTATTT
Organism: Candidatus Gastranaerophilales bacterium; assembly: GCA_944325165.1. Lineage (GTDB taxonomy): Bacteria > Cyanobacteriota > Vampirovibrionia > Gastranaerophilales > Gastranaerophilaceae > RUG14156. The sequence goes on along the minus strand of CALUZF010000128.1, from coordinate 1,861 downwards.
GTACACATCTCCTCCTCTATTTTCATTATGTTCTTTTTCATATGGAGAATCTAAACTAATATCCACATCATTTAATAACTTCAGACATTCTGGATAAACATTTTTCAAAGCAATTAAACTTATTCCAGATGTTGTGATTCCTACTTTTATGTTCTTCTCTGTTAATTCTTTCAATATATATGGCAATAAACTATCCTGAACTTTTAAACCATTAGTAAAAATAGGCTCATTGCCCCCTAAATTAATTGTCTCCACTCCTATTCTTTGAACCTGATCAATTACTTTATCAACAATTTCTTTAGTAAGATTTTTTCCTTTTTCCCTAACACTCATTGAATAACAATGTTTACATTTGCAAGGACAATCATTTCCTAAGGTCCAACCTATGTTTTTAATTTGTCTACATTCTTTTTCTTCCATTTTAATCCCCTTTCAAAATTTCTTTTTTTACTTTTCTAATTTGTTCTTTAATCTTTTCATAGTTTGATAAGTTTATATCTAAATTTTTCTTTAGAGTATCTATATATAATTCTTCATACAAATTTAAGTATATTTTATATTGCTTGTATGAATAATATTTATCCGTAAGATTCCATAATTTAAATAAACTATCTATTTCTTTTTCTGCTTTTATATTATTTTTTTGTCGTCCTGCCATTGATTTTCTATTTGATAATACATAAAGTAAAAAATTACAATCATTTTTTTGTTTTATCTGATTTATAAAATTTAAAATTATTTTTGTCTCATCTTCTATTATTCCAACATCATTTAGATAATAGTTATATTCATTTGTTTTTTCAAAATGATTTTCATATATCTTTTTATCAACAATAGTTAATATATTCTTTTTATAATTTATAGTAAAAATCTGTCCATATATAATATTTGTATTATCAGTTTGTCCATTTTCATTAATAACATTAATAAATTTTAAATAATCAAATGTACTTTCTGCATACTCCTCCATTTTTTCATTTTTCATAATTTTCTTCATTTCGTCATTTTTCTTTACATTTAATTCTATATATTCTGACAATTTTTTGCAATTTTCGAGTTTTTGAATAAATTTTTTATCTTCTATTATCTCTATTTTATTGAATTTGAAAATGCCAATTTCATTATCGTTCTTCATAATCTAATCCTCCTTGTGTTATAATTTTTGTTTTATCAAACCAAGGGGTTATAATTTCTTCGGGTATATTTAAATTTGCCTGACCTATTCCTATCTCAGAATCAGGAGTACCATGTGAATCACTTCCTCCTGAAATATATAAATTATTCTTTTGTGCAAATTTTAGTGCAAATCGCTGTTGTTCATTTGAATAATATGGATAATAGCCTTCTATGCCATCTAGCATTCTTTCACTTATCAATGTTTCTAGTACACTAATTGAATTTTCATTATACTTAAATATATGTGGCATAAAAACTTTTCCCCCACATTGTTTTATTAGCTGTACAACTTGTTTATATGATGGGATAAGGCCTGAAAAGTCAACAAAAAAATCACTATTAGGATTTGATGTATATGTTAACAGAAATGTTCTTGCGTTATTCCAAGCTTCCGTTGAGATAAATCTCTTATTTTCTAAATGTCTTTTTATTTCATTAAATACTACTCTTTTACCTCTTTCTTCTTCCGCATTATATACTATGTTATGAACATCTATAACCAATCCTTTTTCAATGCACTTTTTTATAATTAAATTAGTTTCGTATATATTATAATCCTTTTTAGGGAGATACAATTTTGATATTTTGTCTTGTGCTAAATCTGGATCAATATTATAGCCAATTAATTCTATTGGTACATTATTTACTATTGTAGAGAATTCACAACCTGGTATTATTATTCCAC
>CALUZF010000127.1 GCA_944325165.1 Candidatus Gastranaerophilales bacterium | reverse complement strand
AATATGAAGCAACACAAGATAAAATCCAACGAATAAACAAAAGATTAGATTTAAGACTAGATCAACTCGATGCAGAAAGAGAAGCAATACAAAATGAGCTGGAATCGCTTGAAAAAGTTATAGATGATAACATTGAATCAAGTTATACAGCTTTAAGTTAAAATTAGGTCAAAATAATAAACACAGGAAAAAAATGAGCCCCAAAAAGGCTCATTTTTTAAACTTGTTATGTATATACTCTAAGCATCATAATCAAGTACATTACCCATATATCCGCCTTTTACAACAGGACGTAACTCGCCTGTGCCATTATTTGGCTGTGCAAAAGGATTTCCGCTCGAAGCAGTCGCATAAGATGCAGGATTTACATAACCACTCTCAACTGCTGTAAGAAATTTATCTGCTTCTTCTAATTGCTCCAAAGTTGGAATAATAGAAGATTGTTCTTGAGTAGAAGGTTGAACTTTTCTTGTTGATTCATAACCATAAGAAACTGTTTTTGGCGCCGTATAAACACCGAAATCAGTTGGATTATAATTTGGATATTTATAATTTTGTTGTTGAATACTTTGAATCATAACAATCCTAATACTAATCTATATATTTAAAAAGTATTTTTTTATTTTGAAATTGCCAACATTTATTCTTTATTTACAAATCTTAACAAATAACTTTTCAACACCGAGCATTTTAATGATATTATTAACTCAAGAGGTTTTATGAAAATCAAAAATGCAAAATTTTTAATAAGTTCCCCCAATCTTAAATTATGTCCAAATTTAAATTTAGCAGAATTTGCACTTTTAGGACGCTCAAACGTTGGAAAATCAACATTTATAAATACTTTAGTTAATCAATCAAAACTTGCTAAAACCTCAAATACCCCAGGCAAAACCAAACTAATTAACCTTTTTGAAGTTCAAACAGATAAAAAACCTTTTATTTTAGCGGATTTACCAGGGTATGGCTATGCTAAAGTTTCTAAAAAAGAGCAAGAAACTTGGCAAAAAAATCTTGAAGAATATCTTATAAAACGTCCCTTAACCTCAACAATTCAATTTATTGACGCTCGACATGATATTCAAAAAAATGATATTTTAATGCAAGAATGGCTAAAATTCAATAATATTCCTTGTTTTAACATTTTAACCAAATGCGATTACATATCAAGAAACGAATTAAACAAAAAACTAGCTCAAATTGAAAAACAATTCCAAAATAAAGCCCTTGCTTTTTCATCTAAGGAAAAAATGTATATAGATGGCGTTTTATCTTACATTTCAACCTTAATCTAATAAGGATTTTTACCCGAGATTTTTACGCCCTCTACAACATATTTTGCTTCATCTTTTTTAATTAAAGTATTATTTTCATCGTATCTTTCAACAACAAACTTATCAGTACCGGAAAAATTATTCCCCAAAAGCATAAACTGAACGGTTTCACGATAAATTGTCTTAGTTGAATTTTTATTTTCAACCACTTTTTCTCTTTCAAATTTGAGTGTTCTATTATCCTTAGATTTATCTTTTATAGTTATTTCAGACCTAGCTCCGCTTTCAAGATTTTGCAAAACTAAAATATTATCATGACCCGATAGCGTCCAAATATCTCTGCTTTGATAATTAAAAAGAGTAGGATTATTAGAGCTATCAAGCTTTGAAATAACACCCCAAGAACCAAAAAAACCTTGAGGGATATATTCTTCGCTAACTCCGCCTTTTAATAATTGAGCATTAGCACAAACAAAAATAAAAGATAAAATAATTAACAAAATTTTTCTCATAAACTAATTCTAATGAATTTTGAGAAAAATTCAACCGCAAGATTGAGGAATTTTAAAAATATTATTGTAATATTACAGTATACGGGGAGCTAATTTTGAAACAGACTTTATCAGTTTTAATACCTTTAATGTTACTTGTAGCGCTTATTTTAAATCAAGCACTGCCTGCTGATGCAGCCAAAAAAGCTTCAAAGAAAAAAGGCGTGAGCCAAGAAGTTATCGATAATTTAACTACACAAGTAAATACGCTGACACAAAAAATTTACGAAAGAGAATTATATACACCGGAAGATTCAAAAACACTCATCACTCTTAAATTAGAGCTTGATGAGCACATGGATGCATTACCAGAAGCGTCATTTGCGCCTTTATATTATAAAATCGGCAACATTTACAGATTAAGAGGTGAAGAAAAAGACGCTATCGTATGCTATCAGACAATTTTAGAAAATTTTTCAGATACAGCGTACGGGCCCAAAGCAAGAGATATCTTAACTCAAATGGGAGTTGAGATAAGAGTTCCCGTAGAAGAAGATGATGAAGAATTTGAAGATGAAATTTAGCACAGATTAGTTTTGTGCAAAAACAAAAAAGTTAATAGGAAATAGAGGTGAAATTCCTCAGCTGGGCCGCAGCCGTTATAGCCGGAACACTAATTTTTAAAGCATTTTGCGGAAAAACCAAATGCTTTAGCGGACAAAAAAACAGCCATGGCCCAAGAAAGGGTCAAATTTTGGTAGCACCGACAGGAGCAGCAACTATACAAAACACAGGGAAATGTCCACATGGATTGCCCGTTGGCACATGTCCTATATGTAACGGCATGAGTGGTGGCGGCGGTGTTAGAAAAGATAAAGATAAACCCCGTGTAGCAGGCGAGATGAGCTATAACGAATGTATGGCAGCTTGGATTAAAATTCAAGCAGCAAAAGAAGCTAAAATTCAAGCTCAAATCGAAAGAATGGAAAATCTACAAACAAGATATATGGAAAATAGATTAATCCATGGGCTTGATAAGATAAATAAAACTTTAGATAAAATAACTCAAAACTTAGAGCAAATGCCCAAAATTATTGCAATTCCTGCTAAAATTTTTATAAATGTGATAGTTAAACCGATTTTAAATCTTATAGCTAAAATTCCTCAAATTATCAATAATATTCAAACGCTAATCACAAATATTAAAAATTTTATTTCATCTGTAAGCGAAAAATTAGCCTCTGTTTTTGGCGAAGTAAAGAATTTTATTGATGCAAAAATAGCGCAACCCCTTAAAAAAGCCATTAAAACAGTCCTTTCCCTCTTTGGTCAAGGAGAGGAAGAAGAAAACGAAGAGGTGGAAAAATTAAAATCAAGAGAGATTAAAAAAGTTTTAAAAAGCCTATTTAGAATAAAAAATAAAGATGAAAAAGAACAAGAAGAAAATGAAGAAGAACAATGAAAATAAGTAATTTTGAAACATTTAAAAATAAAACATTGCCAATAAATCAATCAAATCACCCTCATAATGACACTATTAAGGGGATACTTTTAAATACCTACATTAAAAAAGATTCAAATGAAAGAATTGAAGATTTTAACAGAATTTCAAATGAGCTTTTAATTCCGAGTGAAATAAAACCAAAAGAAAAAAATAAAGAAGAAAAAAAAGAAAATTTTGACTATAAAAAAGCACTAAAGCCCGTCTTAATAACAACTTTGGCTACTATTGCAGTTCTTGGGATAGTAAGCTTTGCAACAAAAAAATATTCAAATATACTTGCTAATAGCGAAGATTTTATTCGCCCCGGAGATTTAGCCAGAAACGTAAATATTCTTGAAGAACCGCATTTTGCAGCATATAGAATGTTACGAGATCCAAACGCAAAAAACGTTGCAGGCTTTATCGGTGTCGGCTTAATGAGCGTCGTTACATTAATTTGCAAAAATTTCTTTAGCGCAGTTAAAGAAATTTGGATTAAAAAACAAAATTGCGATATAGAACATGACCTGCAAGAAAACCTAATTCAAGTTGAAACAGACGCATTTAGCGGAAAATTAAATGTTGTTAATACTCTTTTAAGTGATACAACTAAATATTTTAAAGAAGTTTTATCTAAAGACAATCAAACAGATGTAAATTTTAAAAATTATGTTAGTTTTAAAGGAAATATCAAAAATAAAGATGATAAAAACAATGAAAAAAAGAAAAATCTAAAAATGTTTTTAGCTCTTTTTGCTGGAATTACAGGATTCGTAGGTATATCATTTGCTCTATTTAAAAATTATCAAAAAACATTAAAAAATCTTGATACATTTGCTCGAAAATATGAACACGAAAAAATTAAAGCTGAAATAACTAATGCAATTAATGACAGCGATAAATCAAACGCCATTAAAAAACTTACAAATCTTTTTAAAATTATTAATGCCAAAGATGAAACTATGCAGGAAAATTTCTCAAAAATAAAAGGAATTAATGAAGAAGAAATAAAAAGAGCAATTAAAGAAGTTCAAAACGCACAAATTTATGCTCAAGCACCAGAAGCCCTAGGCGGTATAAGCGAAAAAATCCAATATTATTGCTATATAAATGAAGATAGAGGACACTTATACAATTGGATTTTAAATCCAGAAAATAAATTCAATAAATATTTGTTTATTTGCTTTAGCGTTATAAGCTCAATAGGATACTTAGGAAAAGAAGTAGCAGACGCCATTAAAGAAGTCGTTGTAAATCGTGAAAACTCAAAAAATGAGCTTAATTTGAAAAGACAACTCGTTGATACTGAAATTCGAAACTTTAAAGCT
>CALUZF010000126.1 GCA_944325165.1 Candidatus Gastranaerophilales bacterium | reverse complement strand
AATAGGCTTTTTTTGAGCAACATCCGAACTTTTTTATTACCAATCTTTGTATTTCAATAGCTTACGGGATTTTAATCAATTTCGTATCTCACCTGAAAGATATTATCCCTCTCCCAAACTCGATATTGTTTTTTTCAACTTATCGTCATCAATGACATGAGGTTGGAAAATATTTATTTGCTAATATAATAAATTTACCATTGGTAAAAAAAATTTACTAATAATAAAAAAACTGTCTTGACAGGAAAATAATAAATATATAACCTTCTTTACGGGTCGGCTTTTGCAGTTAGCAAAGGCAAAACATTCCCTTTTTTGATTGGGGTAGTTTGATATAACTACCTGTGACTGTTTTCAGTCAAACTTTGGGGGACTCTAGTCGTACTGAATGCAATATGACGATGTCTGCTCACCTCAGCACAAGGGAAATATGTGCTGAGAAAATAGGGAAAGCGAAGTGTTTTCAATTTAACCCGAGTCATTGTTCCTCTTCTTTCAAGGGAAACGATGAAGGCTTAAAAGATTTAGATGGCTAAGTCGCCTTCGTTGTGAAAGGAAGAGTAAAAAGATGACTAAGCACAGAAAAATGTGTAAATTGAAAGCCGTTTTGTTCAAAATTGTATCCGATAGATACGTACTAAAAATAATTATTCGCTTAGTTTTAACTTTAGTACGTTATTTATCGATTAATGAGTAAGCAAAACTAGCTTTCCCTCTTTTTATGAAAGTGTAGTTATGCTTGGTAATGCATTGAGATTAATAAGAGTTTTTCACGATATGAAGTCAAGTGATTTGGCAAAACAACTTGGCATATCTCCAGCATATTTATCAAAAATTGAAAAAGAAAAAGCAGACCCATCTATCGAATTATTACAAAAATATGCTCAAATATTTGAGACCTCAACTTCTGCATTACTCTTTTTTGCGGATAATCTTGATAATGAGAAAAAAAGAGGACCAATAAAAAAGAGAATTAGATATATTATGCTCAAATTTCTTGAAGCAATGGATGGCATTAAGAATGAAAGATAAAAACTATTCCATAGAAAAAAGTCCTCTTTACAATCTTAAAAACAAGAGAAAATTAGCAGAAATTCTTGGATGTAGCTATAAATTTTTGGATTGCTTTGTTTATAGCAGAAACAATTATAAAATTTGGCAACAGGCCAAAAAAAATGGCAAGGGAACAAGACCTGTTGAAAATCCTTGTGATTCACTAAAAAAGCTTCAAAGAAAACTTAATAAATTATTATCCAGAATAGCTACTAATGATTATTTGATGTCAGGAAAGAAACATACTAGCTATATATCCAATGCTCAGTATCATATGAATAACCCTTATGTCCTCTGTTTTGATTTAAAATCTTTTTTTCAAAAAGCATCTAGAAAATATATTTTTTTAGCATTTCTTAACGAATTCAAAATGTCATCCGATATTGCTTGGCTTTTAACGGACCTAGTTTCCATTCCTAATGAAGATAATACAGATGGATATATACCGACAGGAGCTCCTACAAGTCAAAATGTTATTTTTTGGGCATATAAAAAAACATTTGATAAAATATTTAGTCTTGCTCAAAAAATGAATCTCAAATTTAGCCTTTATGTAGATGATATTACATTTTCTTCTAAATATCCAATTTCTAACAAATTACAAAAAACAATTGTAAAGCTATTTTCGCAAGTAGACTTAAAAATCAATATTGATAAAACAGAATATTTTTCAAAAAAAGATTTTAAAAAAGTTACGGGGTGTATTATTGGAACTAATAAAAATATACTTGTTCCAAATAGAAAAATGAAGGAAATTAAAGATATTGCTATACAAAAAGACATTACAACAATGAATGTACCTGAAATAAGAAGTTTCTTTGGAAAGTTAAATTCTATAAGGCAAATCCAACCAAATATTTTTCAAGCATTATACGAAAAAGCTAGAAAAAGATTTTTTGAAATAGGAGCTCAATACACTACAAAAAAGAGAAAACAATCCATGAGAAACTAGCATTACACAATTACTTTTATACTAGACCTCTCTTTCTATCAGGAAAACAGTATCAATCTAATCTTTCTATAGCTTTTTGAAGAACTGCAAATGATTTATTTACAAAGGGACAATCTGGTTCCACCTGTTTCCAAAAGGCCAACTTCCCCTTTAAACTCATTATATATATGGGAGACATCTGTTGTGTTCTTTCCATATGATTCAACAAGCCATATTTTTCAATCATATTAACTTCTTGTCTTAACTTTCTTTTAGTTTTTCTTGGTAATTTAGGTTTTCCTGAACTTATTGATACTCCTGTTATAATTTTTTTATTTCCAGGACCATAAAAATGTGTTTTTCCTTCATTTAAGCTCATTCCACTAGATTTAATAATATCCTGTATTCTATAAAAAAAATTAACATCTATTATTTCTTTTGAAGATATTGTTATATCATCTGCATACCTTGTATAAGCAAAATTTTTTCTAGCACATTCTTCTGATATAGCAACATCAAGTGATTGCATAATCATATTACTAATAATTGGACTTGTAGGAGCTCCTTGAGGTAAAGCTCCTTTTTTACAACAAAGAGCAGCTAATAGCATTGAGATTCTAGTAGAAAAGCCCAATTTAATAAACAAATATATTACTTTTTCTTTTGTTATAGATGGAAAAAAATCTTCTAAATCTGTTTTTAATAAATAAGGATTATTTATATGGGGAATTACATTATCCAAAATATTCTTATCTTTCACATACCCCACACAACACGGTAACGGATTAAAATTAGGCATAAGTATTTGCTTCAATATAGCTCTCTGCATAGCCATTAACTTAAGAGATGGAGAAGATATTTCTCTATACCCACCTCTTTTTTTTGGAATTTTATAATTACAATAAAAAATATCCGGGTTACGCACTAGAAGGTAAAATTCTTGTGGTAATACCCCAAATAACTCTGCAATTTTATTAAATTCTTCTTTGTTTAGCATATCTTATAAAATTAGATGATAATGACTACAATAACCACTTGATATATAAATCTCTTTTTCATGCAATGATATGCGTTAGCTTATCATTGCTTGTGAAGCGTTAGCGGAACAGTCATTACACTATAAATTTATAGTGTAATGACTGAACCTTTAACGTCAGCTTTACCTTTCGAAGCGAAAACACTTCAATGCTAGTCATTATCATCTAAACCTTCTTAATTCCTTTTCTAGATTATCTGAAATTTTTGAATAATCAATTTCTTTTTTCCAATCCTGCACAATATTACAAAAAAGCTCTGGATAACCTTTTAATACACTTCCTAACCTTCTTTTATCAATTCTAACAATATTTTTTTTCTGAATTATTAATTTTTCTTTCAATAAATTTTGAATAGCTTTGTATATTTGAGCAACAGATAGTCCTTTATATTCATGAAAATAATATAATTCCAATCCTTCTAAATTTTTAAATAGCTCTTTTAATATAACTCTTTCTTCACTATCCATCACTTATTTCTCGTAAACATTGTTTCTAAATTACCTGTATTTTCTCCCCAAAAAATAGGAAAAACATTGTTAGGAATATTATTATAATCTTTATATGCACATAAAGCTTCTGATTGCTTATATCCTAAATAATCCTTATGCTTTTTTATTTGCATATTTTCTGTAATTTCTTTTATATATTTTTTATTTTTAGTAACTTTTTCCCCACTATAATAATCAGAAATAGCTTTATTCATAACCAATGGAATATAAAAATTCACATCAGGAAATTCTTGAGATAGATTATCCACGCCGTATTTTAATCCCATCGGACAAACACAGTATATATGATTTCTAGGTTTAATCTTCTTTATATATTTTATTTTACTTTTTAATTTATTTCCACTACCTAAAAAATCATCAATTAAAACTATATTTTCCTTTTGTTTACACCCCCAAGCCTGAGTAATTCTATCATAAAAAGGCACCTTGTTGAAATATTTCAAAAAATGCTGCCGAAAATTATATGTTGCCCATACAGAACCATCTGGTTTCTTTCCATCAGAAATAGGGAAAAAACTTGTTTTAGCTAAATCTAACTTCCATTCATTTATTATATAATCATATATTGATTGCTCTAATTTTTTATACTCTTCTGATTCAACAAAATGAAATCTTTTGAGTAAATCTAACATCAAATCTTTTTTTTCATTTGTGCTACAAAACGACCATAAATTTTCTAAAGCTTTTTGCTTATCTAAAATCCAAGGATGATCTTCTAGCAACTGATACAATAAATAAAAATATTCTTTACTTACTGCTTGTTTCCATTTTTCCATTAAATATCTCTATTATTTACTTACTTTATATCTTTAACTATTATAAACACACAAAATAAAAGCGGTAAAGTCTTTTTGCACAGATATAAGAACACACTACTATTAGTTATTTAACATTGTACCACTAAAGACAGTATGTATAATCAAAATTATAATAAGATTTATTATTTATCACAAATCATAGTAATTTAGTTACTACTATCTTGTACTATGCTTCATCCTTCTAAAACTACTTCTGCTCCAATTCAGTGAATTTTTGAGCCATGGTCGGGTTGTTACGAGTTAAACGTTTAACCGTCAAATCTTGAGCTTTATTATTCGCCAAACGCAAGTTATTTTCAGAAGAAAGCAAGGCATC
>CALUZF010000125.1 GCA_944325165.1 Candidatus Gastranaerophilales bacterium | reverse complement strand
AGAAGCCGTTTTGAATGGGGAATTGAAGCAAATATTAAAATTCCTGATTTAGAAACAAGAATGGAAATAGTTAAACGTCATGCGATTTTATCTGATTATCCTATTTCAGATGAGGTTGCGCTATTTTTAGCTAAAGAATTTAGCACAAATATTAGAGAATTAGAAGGTGCATACAATAAAGCAAGCGCTAGAGCCTCAATTGAAGGTGTTGAGCTTAATGTGGAATTAACAAAAGAGTATTTGAATTTTTCAGAAAAGAAAAAGAAAATTACTGTTGATAATATTTTAGAAACGTGCGCTAAATATTTTTGTGTGGATAAAGATGAGATTTTATCAACTGCAAGAGCTAAAGAGGTAGTGAATGCAAGAAAATATGCTATTTATCTTTCTCGTGAATTATTGGATTTAAGCTACCCTAATATTGCAAAAGAATTTAAGAAAAATCACACAACAATTATGTATCAGCATGAAAAACTTAAAAAAGATATTCAATCAAACAAAGCAATGCAAATAATAACAGATGAATTATCAGAATTAATTAAGCGTTAATATAGCTTTTTATTAAGGCTTTAATATTTTCATCTTTTATTTTTTCAATTATTTCAGTGTTGATTAGTTTTGTTTCATTTATTTCTTTTAATGTTTCGCTTAATTTTGCGATTTTTTCATAATCATCTTGATTTTTTTCAATTAATTGAGCTAAATAATTAGAATATTGATTTAATTTCAATTCTTTTATGATATTGAGTGCTATATCAAAATGAAATTTGTCTTTTTTTAATTCTTCAGATAAATCATCAATTTTGATATTTAGCGAATTTAAATATTGATAAATGTTTTTAACTTCTTCTTTCACATTTTTATCAAAATCGAAAGTATAAATATCATTTTTATAAAATTCATCAAATTTTATTTTAGCCATTAAAAGAATATTTCTTGAATATTGATTATCAAATGAATATATTAATTTCATATAATCAATTAAATTCCAATAATAGCAAGTGTCTAGCGGAATATCTTCAGGGTATTCTTCTATAATTAATTGCAGAATTTTATTTAAAGTTTCATTATTTAAAATATTTTTAAGGTGATTAATATCACAAAAATCCATTATATTAGTTATAATATTTGTTGCAAAAGGGCTATTGAAGGCATTTTCAAGAACAAATTTAATTTGCTCATCTTTGCCATAAGCAACAATAAAATTAAATGCCCTAAGTTTTTCAAATTCATCGTTTGAATTGAGCACTATATTTTTCATTTCATTTAAAACTTCAACATCCAAAAATGCGCTCAAGGCTATGGCACAATTTAATCTAAGAGCTTCAAAGTCGCTTTTTGCAAATTTATTTAAGTATTCTATTGCAAGCGGGTCTTGAATTTTAGAAAAATATTTAGCACAATATGTTTTTTGTTCATCTGTACCATTTTCAAATAAATCTAATATTTCATCCGTTAAATCTTCATTTGCAAATTTAATCCAAGAATTGACAATTAAATCTTCAAAATCAGAGCAATATATTTTTGAAAATTCAAAAACTACATTCAAATTTTCTTTGTTAATTATCTTAACAAATTCTCTTGTAATTCTTTCTTTTAAAAATGGAAAAATATACTCAGCACTCTGGCATAATAAGTTAAAATCGGCTACATTTGCGGTTTTAATCATATTTTTTATTGTGCTGTTTGATTGAGCTATATCTTTTGATGTTATATTTTTTATAAAATTCTGAGATGACATAATTTAATTATTACACATTCTATTATTCTTGTGTATAATTGAAATATATTAGATTTACGAGAAATAAGGTGTTAAATGTCAGAATTAAAGTATAAAAAAATACTTCTCAAGATTTCAGGAGAAGCTCTTTTGGGCTCTCAACAATTTGGAATTGATCCTGAGCCTGTACGAAACATTTGTAATGAAATTAAAAAAGCTCATGATTTAGGAGTACAAATTGCAATTGTTGTGGGTGGCGGAAATATTTTTAGAGGTATGCAAAATTCATCTAAGCTTGGTATGGATCAAGCGTCTGGTGATTATGTAGGAATGCTTGCTACTGTTATGAATGCTATAGCTATTCAATCCGAATTAAGAAAAATCGGAGTTGATTGCAGAGTTCAAAGTGCAATTGATATGGAAAAAATTGCAGAACCCTATATAAGATTTAGAGCAATAAGACACTTAGAAAAAGGCAGAGTTGTTATTTTTGCCGCAGGAACAGGAAATCCTTTCTTTACAACTGATACAGCAGCAGCGCTTCGAGCTTCTGAAATTGGAGCTCAAGCCATGTTAATGGCAAAAAATGGTGTAGATGGTGTATATAATGACGACCCAAAAATTAACCCAAATGCTAAAAAATATGATAGAATAACTTATGACGATATAATCGTAAACGGACTTAAAGTAATGGATTTGACATCTTGCGCTTTATGTAAACAAAATAAAATTCCAATATGCGTTTTTGATTTTAATTTAGAAGATAGTTTAATTAAAATTTTAAACAATGAAAATGTAGGCACGATTGTAGAAAATTAATACGTTAGGAGAAATAAAATGTCAATTGAAGAAATTAAAAAGCAAGCAGAAGAAAAAATGGAAAAATGTATTAATCAGCTCCATAAAGACCTTGCAACAGTTAGAACAGGAAGAGCAAATCCTCTTATTCTTGAAAAAGTTGTAGTGGATTATTATGGCGCTCCAACAGGACTTCGTCAATTGGCTCAAGTTTCCGTTGTAGAAGGTACAACACTTGTTATTACTCCATTCGATAAAACAATTATAAAAGAAATTGAAAAAGCAATCGTAAAAGCTGAAATTGGTATTACTCCAAATTCAGACGGTATGGTAATTCGCCTTGCATTCCCGCCTTTAACTCAAGATAGAAGAAAAGAATTAGCAAAAGAAGTTAAGGCGATGGGCGAAGACGCTAAAGTTGCAATAAGAAACGTTAGAAGAGATGCAACAGATTCTGTTAAAAAATTGGAAAAAACTGAAAATCTTCCTGAAGATGTTATTAAAGATGGACAAGATAAAGTTCAAAAAATCACTGATAAATATGTAAAAATCGTAGATGAAACTGTTTCAAATAAAGAAAAAGAAGTAATGGAGATATAAAATTGTCACAAACAATGGAAGAAGAATTAGCGGTTAAAAAAAATAAAACGCTAAGAGTTGTTACAGGGGTGATTATCTCAATAATAGCGCTTGTTGCGATTGCACTAGGATCAATTCCATTATATATAATGCTTGGCATAATAATTATTTTATGTTCAAAAGAATTTGTAAGAATTCTTAATTTTAAAGGGTTTTATCCTAGTTATACGGTTATTTTATTTGCCGATATTGTATTTTTAACCTTAACTTTCTTCCATAGGTTTGATATGGTTCCATCTATGTTAACTCTTGTTATTATGGCTTCATTTTTAAGCGTTTTATTCAAGGGTCGTCAGCCTTATATAGTAAATGTTGCAACAACAATTCTAGGTGCGCTATATTGTGCTTGGCTTCCATGTCATATTCTTTTGATAAGGCAAATTGGTCTAAATCGAGTTGGTGCTTTTCAATTTTCGCCATCTGAAGGGTTATGGCTTTTGATTTTTGTTTTTGTTGCAGTTGCTTTGACTGATATAGGCGCATATTATTTTGGTGTGAATTTTGGAAAAAGAAAATTGGCTGAAGTAATAAGTCCTAAAAAAACAGTTGAAGGTGCTATTGGCGGCGGTTTATGCGCGATTTTAGTTTCTTGTTTGGGTGTATTTTATGCTGATTTGAGCTTATTACAAGCTATAATTGGTGGTTTAATTATAACAGCTTCTGCTCAATTAGGAGATTTATCAGAATCATTAATTAAGCGTGATGCGGGTGTTAAAGATTCAAGCAATATTCTACCAGGTCATGGTGGTATGTTGGATAGATTTGACGGGTATATTTTTGCAATTCCTGTTGCTTACTATTATTTTATGCATTTTACCCATGGAAAAAATGTTTTAGTTGAATTATTTACTTATTTAGGAAAAGCGATAAATGTCTATTTCTAAGGAAAGAAAAGAACAGCTTTTAAATTTTCAAGAAAAATATAATTTAAAATTTAAGAATATCGAGCTTTTAGACCAAGCTTTTATTCATACTTCATATACTAATGAAAATAATTTAGATGAAAAAATGTCTTATGAAAAACTTGAGTTTTATGGTGATGCAGTCTTAAAGCTTGCTGTTAGTGATTTTTTGTATAATCATTTTGTTGATTATAATGAGGGTGAATTAACAAAATTAAGAGCTGAAATAGTTTCAGATAAAAATATTTTTGAATATGCTAAAATTCTTGGTTTTGAAGAATTAATCGTTTTAGGAAAAAATGAGCGAAAACAAGGCGGAGCTAAAAAAGAATCTATTATAGCATGTGCTTTTGAAGCGCTTTTGGGTGCAATTTTTATAAATTACAAAAAGCAAGGTTATGAAAAAGTAAAATTATTTTTAGAACAAAATTTTATAGAAGATATTTTATCTGTTGATAAAAAAATAAGAACACTCAATCCTAAGGCTATTTTGCAGGAGTATACTCAAGGAATAAACAAAAAATTGCCTGAGTATATTTTAGTCAAAGAAGAAGGTGAAGCACATAATAAGAATTTTTGGGTTGATGTTAAATTTAATGATGAAATAATAGGCTCGGGTTGTGCTAAAAGTATTAAAAAAGCGCAAA
>CALUZF010000124.1 GCA_944325165.1 Candidatus Gastranaerophilales bacterium | reverse complement strand
ATACCGTAAAATAACTTTATATTAATTAAGCTTGTTGAGTTGTTTTTGCTTTGTTATCAAAATGGTCTTTTATTTTCTTTGCAGCAAATGCAGATAATCCCATAGCAACAGCTGTCATAACATAAGTTGATAATGCAATTAAATTACCATTTCTTACTTTTTTAAACGCGTCAGGACTGAGTAATTCTTTTGCCCATTTATTTCCTCTGATTGTAGCCATGGCTTCTTCTGCAATAATAGGAACAAACGATGCAGCCGCAATAAATGGAGATTTTTCCCTTATGAAATTCTTAACTTTTTGTGCTTTAGTTAATTCTTTTCCATCCTGCGCCTCTGATTTTTTAGTAAATGCAGGTAATACCATCATAATAGCACCAAACAACATTGCTAAAGGTCTTATTTTTTGTATAGCTTTAAAAGTTCCTGTATTATGATAATTAAAAGCATGCCCTA
Source organism: Candidatus Gastranaerophilales bacterium (assembly GCA_944325165.1). GTDB lineage: Bacteria > Cyanobacteriota > Vampirovibrionia > Gastranaerophilales > Gastranaerophilaceae > RUG14156. Next base: position 4,431 of record CALUZF010000124.1, on the reverse strand, counting down.
ATTCATGGTATATAAAATTAGGAGCTTTTTGCCTATTTACTCCAACAACATTTTCTAATAAATTTTCCAATTCTGTTCCTTTAAAGTTATCAGAAACTTTTGGACTAAAATAAGCATTTTTTCCATTCTTTGTTGCTAAAATAGCTATAAAATCATGAAAACACTCGGGAACTTTTTCAGCCATATCAGTAACTTCTAATGGAAGGTTACGAGAATCACTATAATCAAATATTCTAACACCTTTTTTTGACAGATTAGTAACGTTATTTAAAATTTCATCAGCCGCACGGTTCATTGATTCAATTTCACCTTTTGTAAAGTTCTTTGCTTGTTTTCTAATAATATTTATTGGGCCTAATGAGAAAGCCGAAAGAGCTGTATTAGTACCAACGGCGCCCAATAATGCCAAAGAGCCACCTTTTATACCAGAACCTTTTGCTTTTTTATCCGAATTTAAATTTCCAAAACTTTGCACAGAAACATTTTGAAGTTTCATTATCAATCACCTTTCTTTTTGACACTACAACTATGTAAAACATATAAACAAAAAAATTTGCTAAAATTCTATAATTTAATTACACCTTGTCTTAAAATTTTATAGTCATCTTTTTCACACAACAAAACAGTTGATGGCACATTTTCATTTTCAATATCATTAATTGGTTTTACAACAGTTGCGATATCTGAAAATTTCTCCATTGCTTCAGAATAATTTTTAACAGGTTCTTCATTTGATAAATTACATGATGTTGTTGCTAAAACTTTTTCATCTCTATCATCTAAAAGTTTTCTAAAATCATCACTATCCGGAATTCTTATTCCTACACTATTTCCATTTGCAACAATAAAATCAGGACACAAATCTGATTTTTCGAAAATCAAAGTAAGCCCTCCGGGGAGATATTTTTCAATCAAATCATAAGCATAATTCGGAACAAATTTAATATATTTTTTTAAATTTTCAAAATTATTACTCATTAAAATCAAAGGTTTTTTTAAATCTCTTTTTTTAATTTCATAGATTTTACTAACTGCCACTTCATCCAAAGGGTTACAACCAAAACCCCAAACAGTGTCTGTTTTATATACTACAACTTCACCCAATTTAAGCATTAGATTGTCCTTTTAAAAATTTTGCTTTCAATTTTTCTTTAACATCAAATAAATATTCAACTTTAAATAACATTGAAGATAAAATATACATAGCTAAAGATAAAACAAATACTATACTTACTTTAACTATTTTTAAAATAAATGTTGAAGCTAAAATTTTTCCCAAGAATAAATGAATAGCAACACCAAAAACAAAAGCAATTAAGCCAGCGAAAACAATTTTAATAATTTGTTTTACAAATGCTCTATACCCTAGAGAAATTCTTTTTCTAATTAAAAATGCCAACAATGTTGCATTTATTGTTGTAATTAAAACAGTTGATAGCGCAATACCATTTATTCCTAAAAATCTAACCAAAATTGAATTAAAAATAAATTTTAAAGCAATTGATGATATTGCAATCATAAAAGGAGTTCTTGAATCATTAAAAGAATAATAAATTCTTGTGATTGAATCTCTAAACATATAAGGAATAATCGATAATGAAATCACAAATAAAACTTCTGAAACCATCAGCGTTGCGCTATGATCAAATGCACCTCTTTCTAGGGCTAAAGAGATTAAATCAGTCCTTGATATAAAAATAAAAATCATCATAAAAGTGCCGACATAAATTAAAGAACCGACACCTTTATTAAAATAATGTCTTACTTCATCCAGCTTATTTTGAGCAACGAGCCTTGAAAATAAAGGAAATAAAGGCACTAACAGCGCAGATAGCATAAGTCCTACAGGAAATTGAAATATCCTATTTGCATAACCATAAGCAGTCCACTGACCTTCAGCTAACCCCGATGCAAAGAAAATATCAACATAAATACCAATCTGACCAATGGTGGATGATAAAAAAGCAGGCATTAATAATTCCATTATGTCGTTAAAATTTTTATTATGAAAAAAATCAAAACACGGTTTAAAGGTATAGCCTAATTTCATTATAACAGGAGATTGCATCAATAATTGCAATATAGCGCCAATTGTTGTACCTATTGCAAGATAAAATCCCGTATCATCACCTTTTGAAAAAACCAAAGTTAAAATAACACCAACCGATAACATAGATGGAGCTATATTTGGCAATAAAAATTTATTATATGTAACCAATATTCCATAATATAAACCCAAAAGCGCTCCAACTAATATAACAGGTGACATTAATTTTAAATGATATGCCGCTAAATTAGATAACTCGGGTGTCGCTTGAGATATAATAATATTCATTACTTGCGTTGGAAAAAAGAAACAAATTAATGCAATTGAGCCAAAAATCAAAATTGAAAATGTTTCGTAAGTATTAAAAAGTCGTTTAACTTCGAACGACGGTTTTTCTTGAAAATTTTTGATTAATTTTGAAAAAACACTAACTGTTGCACTATGAAAAGGACCTCCCATACCGCCCAATATAACTATTGCAAGAGCAGGTATTTGATAAGCATAAAAATAAGCGTCAGAAACTAAACTAGCACCATAATAATTCGCAACAATGATATCTCTTAAAAAACCTGCAATCTTTGACAAAAGTATAACAATTACAATCAAACCTGCACTTTTTATAAGACCTTGAGAGCTTGTTTTATTTGATGCTTCACTTTCCATTATTGAAATTCCACACGATAAATTATATATTTGCCTTTATTATCACGAGTTAAAGATTGAAAATCGACAACATTTATACCATTTTTTAAATATTGTGTAATATTTATCTTTAACACTTTTTTATTTGCAATATCTCTTGTTTCAAGAAATTCATTTTCGTTAATTTTAAAAGGAAATTCACTTACATTTCTTGTGTTATTTATTAATAAATAAACATTTTTATATACATCAGGTTCATAATAAAATTCTGTCTTAGAATTCATATTATATTCAGAATATTCAACTTTTTTAGGCATAGTTGAAATTTTAATATCAGAATAATAATATTTTAAAATTTCAGGGTATTTTTTGCCTTGTTTTGCAAGATTATAAGCCCCATATTGGCTCATACCAACGCCATGACCAAAACCACCGCCAACGAATTTAAAGCTTATCGGGTATTTTTCATCAGATGAAAAATCAAATAATTTTGTCAAACCCGAATTATCTTCGCTATCAGAAGATATTGATTCATCTTTTTTTGATGGTTCAACATAAAAATTTGTACTAAAGAGCATTAAATTATTCTTTTTGAATATTCTTCTAATTGCCAATTGGTTTTTTATCTTATAATTACCGCTTTTTGCAACTATTTCAAGTTCTGTAACTTTTCCTGATTGAGTTCTTTTTAAAACTTTTATATCTTTTAAGCCCTCTAATTTAATATCGCCATCATAATTAGGTGTTACATATCCAAGTTTTGATTGTTGTTGCAATGTTGTATGCAGAGTATTTTCGAGTTCTTTTCTATCAAATTCAACACTCCATCTAAATTTTGGAGAATTTATATCAAGTCCGTTATCTTTTTTAGAATAAAAATCTTTAGCATCATTATCTGTTCTGACAGGTTTATTATCTAAATCAAATTTTGCTTTTAAATATGGATGTTTCCCAGAATAATTACCATCATTAAAAACATCATCCCAATCATCAGTAATACCGGATGAAGTTGAAAAATAAAGAGCAGTAATAGGATTTTCATCATATAAAGCATAAATTCCTTGAGTTTGTGCAACCGCTAAATCAGCAACATCCCTATATGAATTAGCTCCATAATAAACTTGAGAAGCAGTTGAATCAACAACATCATAATTAGGGCTAATTTGAGCATTTGTTGCATAATTTCTTGCTGCAACACTTTGAGCTTTTAGTGCTTCTAAACCAAAGCTTATAGGCATTTCATTTGAAACAACGCCGCGAAGATAATTTTGCATATCAATAACATTTATTACATTAAACATTATCTTATTTTTGCTATGGCACAATTCAATCATGCCTTTATATTTTGCAGGTATACCTTTTCTATTTAGTTCTACGATTTCAAGTTCTTTATTAGAGCTAAATAGCAAAGGCCCACTTAATTTTTCATATTTTAATTTGTTATCAATATAAATATTGTACAAAGAATTATCCATAACCACTTCAATTATTTTTTGAGGTTCAATCGTATCAATCTCAAGCGATTGCGACATATCTACAATTTTAATGTAATCAGTTGAAGATAATTTGATATTTTGATAATCATATTTTGAAAAGTTTTGGTTAGATATAGCAACGCGTACAACCTTCTTTTCTTCCGTTGCATTCACACTTCCAATAAAAAACAAACTTAAAAATAATACTAATAATAATTTAATTTTCATATTTAAATTTTACAATTAAAAAATATTAATGTAAAATTG
>CALUZF010000123.1 GCA_944325165.1 Candidatus Gastranaerophilales bacterium | reverse complement strand
ACCAATAGATTCAAGGTTTGCTAAATCAGTAATTTGTGAATAACTAAAATCAGCATCACCACCAATAGATTTAAGACTTCCTAAATCAGCAACCTTTGTTTCTCTAAAATCTGCATATCCGCCAATAGATTCAAGATTTCCTAAGTTAGCAACTTGTGAATTTCTAAAATCAGCATTTTCGCCAATAGATTTTAGGCTTCCTAAATCAGCAACCTTTGTTTCTCTAAAATCTGCATATCCGCCAATAGATTCAAGATTTCCTAAGTTAGCAGCTTGTGAATTTCTAAAATCTGCATTTCCGCCAATAGATTTTAGGCTTGACAAATCAGTAATTTGCGAATCTCTAAAATCCGCATTTCCGCCAATAGATTCAAGGTTTGCTAAATCAGTAATTTGTGAATAACTAAAATCTGCATCACCACCAATAGATTTAAGATTTCTTAAATCAGTAACCTTTGTTTTTCCAAAATCTGCATTCCCGCCAATAGATTTTAGGCTTGACAAATCAGTAATTTGCGAATCTCTAAAATATGCGTTACCACCAACAAATTCAAGGTTTTTTAAATCGGTAACCTGTGAATATCTGAAATCTGCATTGCCGCCAATAGATTTAAGCTTTCCCAAATTGGTAATCTTTGTATTGTAAAAATCAACATATCCGCCAATAGATTTGAGGCTTCCTAAATCAGTAATCTTTGAATCCGTAAAATCTGCTTCACAACCAATAGTTTCAAGATTTGTCAAGTTAGTAATCTGTGAATCTCCAAAATCAGCTTTCCCTTCAATTACTTTAACTTTTTCAAACAATTTATTTTCATCTATGCCTAAATCTTTAAATGTATAATATTCAGATGGTTGTGTGTATTCTGAAATTGTTAAATACCCATCTTTACCTTCTTGTACATTTATTCCAAAGTATCTATAAATTGTCTTAGCATCATTATTTCTTATAGCTTCACTTAAATCATTTTTTACTTTTTCTATTTCTATTTTTGCTTTTTGCGCAAATTCTATTTCATCATTTGCATTTTTTGCAAGTTGCAGGTTATTTTCTGATACATGTCTTTTTAGTGTATTTAAATAATCAAGAGGGATTTTACCGTTATTTTTCTCTCCTTGAATTTCTTCTATTTCATCACCTGCAAATCTAACCCCTAGTTTTGGGTTTCCATTTTCAAGATATATATGAAAATCGCCTTTTTCAAGATAAGGCTCAGCATTAAAGCTTTTTGTGCACCAAGTTTTATAAGATAACGCCTTTAATTTTTCAACGTTTGCTTCAAAATTTTCAAAGTCATGTTTTTTAGATGGTATAACTACCCATTTTGTAGCAGTTTCACCTGTATTAGTTTCAATATCATCTAAATAAAAAGCACGCAGTTTATTTTTATACATTTTATTTAAATCGAATTGATATTTTGGATTAGTTTTTATATTTTTCTCAATTTCAGATATACAATCAGCAAGAACGCCTTTATTTAAAACGGGTGGGATATTGTCATTATCTTCACGTAAATCTTTTGTTATAGCACTTAAAATTAAAAAAGCGGTTGTTTTTTTATATGCATCATTTTCATTTAGGACATAATTAGACCATTCTTTTAACATAGCTTTTCGCTGAATTTTAGTTTCTTCACTACGTCCACCAAAATCTTTATTTACTATTTCTTTTAGTTTTTCATCTGCCCAATTTTGTAAATCTTCATTTGAATTAAATTTTTCAATAGGTGCGCTGAATTTTTGAATAACTGCTAAATCAATTCCATCAAATTCTTTCTTTTTCATTGCGCCAAAAGAAATAGTGTCATACGCAAGAGGCATAAGGTTTGAATACCTTACATTTCTTTGCTTTAAAGCAACTTGATTTATTTTATAATTAAAATTTATTGAGGAAATATTCATACTTTATCCAAAATTACACAAGTATAATAAATTTAATAAATATAAAAATTGCTTTTTTATAATGTTTTATTACAAAAAATTACAAATATATCTGATTTTTCTGGTATTTTTGCTAAAATTACAAAAAGAGGGAAATATGATATATAAATTTTTAGCTATTTTTTTAGGCGGTGGAATAGGTGCAGTTGCAAGATTTTCAATAACTTCATTTTTTATAAAAGTGCTAAATATGCCATATTTAGGAACATTCAGCGCAAATTTAATAGGTTGCTTTTTAATTGGCTATATTTGTGCAATATTCTATCTTAAAGCTCAAATTCTACCTCAAAATTTGAAATTATTTTTAACAGTCGGATTTTTAGGCGGATTAACAACTTTTAGCACATTTAATTGTGAAATATTTTTATTTATAAAAGATGAAAAAATTATCCATGGGTTAATTTATATGTTTTTAAGCTGTTTTTTAGGTTTAGCATTAACATTTTTAGGATTTTATCTTGCAAATATTCAATTTAAATCATAGAAGCATTTATATAAAAAGGGATATAGTTTCTATAATATGCACTTATTAATTTATCCCATCTTCTTTTATCTTTTAAAACAATCCTATTTTCTAAGTTTTTATTATAAGAATAAATATTATCAGATAGATATTCATTATGTAATCTTAAACCAGAATTAGAAACAAAAGAAGGTGCATTGCCAAATCTATCTATATCGAAATCACCAATAGAAACAAGGGTTTTATCGTTTAACTTTTCTTTTAATTTCCAAGATGCGTCTAATAAATCTTTTAATGGCAAATATTTCCAAAAGTTTCTGCAAAAAATTATATTATTTTCATCTTGATTTATCTCATCAAGACCTTCTGTAATATTTTCTTTTTTAAACACAACATTTTTAGATAAAATCTCTTTTGGCGATAATACAATGCCGGATGCTGTCTCGTGCACTGTAAAATATTTTTCAATTCTTCCATTTTTAATCATACCTTCAACTTTAGAAATTTCATCATCGCCTATTGCAATTTTACCTGAATTTGCTATTCTTATTATTTCTTCATCATAGTCACTTGCAATAATAGGTAAAAATCTTTGCGCTTCCTTTTGCCCTAATTGCTCCATTAAAGCGATTATTATAGAATAAGCTTCAGAACCATCAGAGCAAGCAAAATCATAAATTTTTACATTACCTTTTGGAAATTGTTTTCTAAAAATTTTGCCTAGATTATTCCAAGAAATATCTTTTCTAAAAAAATGGGTTGAATTTGAAACAACCATTTTAACATTATCTTCTTTTTTAAAAGAAGGCGATTCGCCAATCAAGGAATTAAAACGAGGCAAGGTAAAAACACCGTCGCTATTGCTTATATAGGTTGTTCTTGTGGTTGATGTAAAATTTTGTCTATTAAAATTTATCGGGGATATTTTCATATTCCTACAAAACAGAAAAATAATTTTTATTGCTCGATAATATCTTTAATAACTTCAGAAGCTATAATTAAACCAGCAATCGAAGGAACAAAAGAAATTGATGATGGAACTTTTGAACCGTCTTTATATGGTTTTTCTTTTGAATACAATACTTTCAAATCTTTAATTCCTCTTTTTTTTAGCTCAGTCCTAATTATTCTCGCCAAAGGACAAACAGAAGTTTTAAAAATATCAGCTATTTCAAATTCAAGCGGATTTAATTTATTTCCTGTACCCATAGATGAAATTATTGGAATTTTATCCTTTTTAGTTAATTCTATTAACAATAGTTTTGATTTAACAGAATCAATAGCATCAACAATATAATCATATTTCAAAAAATCAATTTCAGCTTTTGTTTTTTCATCAAAAAAAAGCTTATAAGTATTAATTTTTAAATCAGGATTTATATCAAGAGCTCTTTTTTTCATAACATCAACCTTATATTCACCAATGGTTGAATTAAGAGCAACAATTTGACGATTTAAGTTAGAAATCGAAACTTTATCATTATCAACAATATCAATCTCGCCAATTCCAGAGCGAACAAGTGCTTCAACTGTATAGCCTCCGACACCTCCAATTCCAAAGACAATAACTCGACTTTTTTTGAGTTTTTCTATGGCATTATCACCTATCAAAGTTCTTGTGCGTTCCAAAAAATCTGCCATTAGATACCTAAAAACTTTCTTGTATTAGTATCTTTATTAATTTTAAGCAAAAGTGTCTTTGCAATAAACAAAGAAGCAAAAGACACAATAGCCACAACAAAAAATCTTGCTAGAACAATAGATATTGCAGAAATATAATCGCCATTTATAACAGGAATCACTGTCGGCAATTTATAAATTTGATTGTATATAAAAAACCAATACCAATGAACAAAGAAAAGTCCAAAACTATATTTTGCAATAAAATCCAAAGTTTTATTTGTCTTTTTATGAGACAAGATAAAATCGTCATAATGTTTTAAATATGCAAGCACAAGCATAGTTAAGAAAGTCTTAGACACCGTATAGTTTGAATATTGATATTTTTGCTGCAAATAAACATCCAAAATAGATGAAGCCAACATCAAAACCCATAACAAATATTTATTTTGATAAAATCTATCAATAATATCCTTGTTTTTAGAGCAATACATCCCAAAAACATAAAGAGAAATAAAATGCAAAAAATTAACTAAAATATATTTAACATAAACCCAATATTTTGTAAGATAATCAAGCCCTAGGGTGCTTTCATATTCTGCAACTCCACGGGGCAAAAAAATAGTAATCAAAAACAATAACGGTAATAATTTATATAAAATTCCTTTTTTTTCAAGCTTTAAAAATATCCAAGAAAATAAAAAGAAAATTATAATCATTGGAATAAACCAAGTAGGAACATTATGGACCCTACCTATTGTAATATGTAAAGGAATTTGCAAATATGGATTTAAACCCATAAATGAATTTTTATATGCTAAAGGGCAAAAAAAAAAAAAAAATATACCAGGAATAGAACAAAATAAATAAGGCATAACAACATTTGTCCATTTTTTTGTTAAATAATTTTTAT
>CALUZF010000122.1 GCA_944325165.1 Candidatus Gastranaerophilales bacterium | reverse complement strand
GGATTATTTTTAGAAATATAATCTTTAATTTTATCCGCATCAAAAAGAGTTCTTAGGGTAAAAATATTTTTAAAATCTCCGACAAATTCTGGTTTTATTGGGCTTGCACCTTGCGCTAAGACTAATTTATCATAATAAAATTTTTCATTATTTTTTGTTAATACAAACTTTTCATTACGATTTATATCAACAACCTCAGTATTTAAATAAACATCTATATTAAACATATTTTTAAAGCGCATTGGAGTTGAAACAAGAATATTGCCCCTATCTTCTATTACATTTGAGCAATAATAAGGCAAACCACAATTAGCAATTGAAACTTCATTTGTGCGCTCTAAAATAATTATTTCACAATTTTCATCTAATCTTCTTAATCTTGTAGCACAACTTGCTCCTGTTGCACCACCACCTATTATTACTACTTTCATGTTTCCTCGCTTCAGTTATTAATAAATTGTAAAAATTTACAACATCAATGTCAATTTTTTTAAAAAAATATCAAAACATATAAAATAGACCAAACAGGAGCAAATATAAAGCTTGGCGGACTTAGCGGGGGTGTAATTAAATTATTATACCAATCTAAATTCGTCATAATTATATATTTTTAAACTTTTATAAATTTTTTCAATTCTCATATTGGCTAAAATAAAACAAAAAATGGTATAATTGAAAAAACCAAAAAGGATTAAAAATGACAGAATTAAAAGAAAAAACACCCAACCAAAAACAACAAGAATGTATTGATAATATCTATGGAAAATATTTAGTACTTGCAGGCCCCGGAACAGGCAAAACTTTTACAGTTATTCAAAGAATTAAAAATATTATTAAAAAAGGTACAAATCCGCAAAAAATTTTGTGTCTAACTTTTTCTGATACTGCAGCAAAAGAAATGAAAGAAAGAATAAATAAAGAGCTCAAAAATATCAACAATATAAATATCTATACATATCACAGTTTCTGTCTGAATTTAATCGAACAATATGAAGAATATTTCAGTCTATCAGATAATTTTAGAATAATTACAGAAGCTAGTTCAAAAGCATTATTAAAAGAAGTAATAGATGAATTCAAACCAAAATATTTTAAAAATAGTAAAAATGACCCCTATGCCTGCATAGAAGATATATTAAAAAAGATAAACTGCATAAAACAAAACAGATTAACAAAAGAACAATTTGAATATAATTTAAAATACAATAAAGATTGGTGTCCAAAACTAAATAAACTAAAAGAAAAAATTAAACAAAAACTTGAAAAAGGCAACACAAGAACCACAACAGACGAAAAAAATGTTCTTGAGCTTGAAGAAAATATTCTTAAGATGAAAGAGTTATGGGAATTATATGAGCTTTATCAAGCGAAAATGGATAAATATCATTTTATTGATTTTAACGATATGATTTCATTGGTTTTAGAAAAATTTGAATCAAGTCCTATTTTTTTAGAAGAAGTTGCAAAACAATTTGAATTTGTTTTAATTGATGAATATCAAGATACAAACAAATCTCAAAATGAAATAGTTTTTAATTTATCATCAAATTGCAAAAATATTTTTGTTGTAGGAGATGATGATCAAATCGTATATGCATTTCAAGGTGCAAAATTGGATACTATTGAAAAATATCTGATAAATTTCCCAGATACAAAAGTTATATGTTTAAATGAAAATATGCGCTCAACGCAAAATATTCTTGATGTTTCAAGAGAACTTACAAAACAAGATGATAAAAGATTAGAAATAAATCCAAAATTTGAAAAATATAATATAAGCAAGGATTTAATTTCAAAAAATGAAAATATAAAAGCTAAAGAAAAAAAAGTTGAATTAACAAAATACCAAAATATTTTGCAAGAATACAATGAAATAATAAATAAAATTGAAGAAATTATAAATTCGCCCAATTGCCCTCAGGATAAAGACGAAAATAAAAATCTTTCTGAAATTGCAATTTTAGCACGCTCTAATAAAGAATTAGAAACTTTTTCTCAAATGCTAAAAGAAAGAAATATCCCATCTGAGCTAAAAGAAGGAAAAAGCATTTTTGAAATTAAATCATCGTTAGTTTTATATTATTATTTAAAAGCGTTATGCAATATTGATTTATACTCTGATAAATTATATAAATTGCTTTTAAATAAACCTTTTTCAATAAATCCTAAAGATTATGAAATTATTTTCAAATTAAAATCTAACCATAAATCAATAATAGATTGCATAAAAGAAACAAAAGAAGAATTTATTGAAAAAGAGAAAATTGATAATTTTATTAAAACTTTTGAATATCTAAAAGAATATAAAAATAATGAAAATTTAAAAAATATAATTCTTGAAACAGGCTCAAAAACAGGAATTTTTGATTACTATTTAAACTGTGAAATTAATAAAACCGAAAATATTGCAGGAATAAAAAGATTAATAGATGAAGCGCTTGATTTTTGTGAAATTCATAAGACGACAACTCTTGAAGATTTTATTGAATATTTAGATATTTCAATAGAAGATGATATTAAAATCAAAACAAATAAAGCTCCAATGCCCCTAAATGCTATACAATTATCAACTTATCATAGCGCAAAAGGTAGAGAATACGATTTTGTTTTTATGCCGACATTAACAGATACAAAATGGGAAAAAAACAGAAAAACATCAAAAATAAAAATTCCACTTAGTCCCGATGAATATAAAAATGAAGACGAGCTAAAAGAAGAAAAAAAATCAGAAACAATCAAAATAATGTATGTTGGTATGACAAGAGCCCGTCATAGTCTATATTTATCTTATCCGATTGATAAAAACCCTTCTTGTTTTATTGATAAATTCAAAGACTTATTAGAAATTAAAGAAATGCCAACATTAACCATAGAAGAATTTTGGCAAGATATTAAAAAAACAATTGTAAAAAAAGACTATGATTACAAAAAAGATTTCAATAATTTTATAACCACAATGCTCAACAACAGAGCATATTCAGCTACTGCACTAAATACTTATTTAAGTTGCCCAAGACAATATCTATACGATAAAATTCTTGAATTGAGCGCAAAAGATACAAATCCTAATGCACTAAGCTATGGAAGCGCTATTCATAGCGCTCTTGAATATGCTATCAATTTTGCAATTAAAAATAAAAAATACCCAGATAAATCAGATTTTATAGATTATTTCAAAAATGAGCTCAAAAAACTTCCTCTATCATCAATAGAGCAAAAAGAAATACATCTTCAAAGGGGTGAAATAGCACTTGAGCTATATTACAACCAAATGATTACAACGCCAATCGAATGGCTTTATTCAGTCGAAAAACAATTTAATTTTGAGCTCGATAATATAAAATTTACAGGATTTATTGATAGAATTGATTGTATTAATGATGAATTTACAATCTATGACTATAAAACAGGTAAAGCAAAATCAAAAAGCTCAATTGCACCTGATAAAGATTATGAAAATTATTATAATCAAATGGCTTTTTATAAATTTGCACTTGAAAAAACAACAAATAAAAAAGTTAAATCTACAACATTTATTTTTCCCGAAGAACCAAATAAAAATGCAACTCTAGATTTTAGCGACGAAGAAATTAATGAAGTAATTAAAAAATATAAAAATGCAATAAAAGACATACAAGAATTTAATTTTGAACCCACAGAAAACGAAAACAAATGTCAACATTGCCAATATAGCGATTTTTGTAAAATGGATATTATATAAAAATTGCACCAAGCAAAATACTTGGTGCAATTAATATTTTATTTATACTAGTGGCAACAACCTTGACAAGAACCACAAGTGCAGCCAAATGATAATTTATCCATTGCTTCTTCAAGACGTACTTTAATACGTCCATCAACAGCGATGGCTTCGCCATTCTTTTCTGAAATTAACAACGGGTTGATATCTAATTCATCAATAAACGGATAATCAATTACCAATTGAGATAATCTCAATAATGTTTCTTGAATTTGTTCCATTTGAGCAGGTGTTGTTCCACGAGCACCTTCCAATAATTTATATGCTTTAACTGATTTAATCATATCCATTGCATCGATGTCTGTTAAAGGTGCAATTCTGAATGTAACATCTTTCATTACTTCAATAAACACACCACCCAAACCAAACATCATCATAGGGCCATATTGAGGATCAGTTGCAATACCTGCAACCATTTCACGATTACCTTTAACCATTTCCTGAATAATTACACCTTCAAGACCTTCTATAAGCCCTTTTTCAGTAAGTTTTGCGATTAAATCGTTGTATTCATCTCTTAATTGAGCTTCAGATTGAATATTAACTCTAACACCGCCAACATCTGTTTTATGAGATGTAGTTTTAGATGTCATTTTCATAACAACAGGATATCCGATTGAATTAGCAACGCTAATCGCTTCTTCAATATTTGTTGCAAATCCTGATTTACAAACTCTGATACCATAAGCATCTAATACATCGATTGATTCACGAGTTGTTAGTTGAGCTCTGCCTTCTTGTATAGATTTTTTCATAATTTGTTCCGCACGAGCTCTATCAACATTAAATACAGGAACTTGACCAACAGGTCTTTGTTGCCATAATCTTTGTTGATTTAATCTGTGCAAGCCTTCAGCTGCTTCTTCGGCATACATAAAGAATGGCATATTAACATCCATATCAGATAATTTTGAGAAGAATTCTGATTTTGTCATAAATACGCCAATAACAGGTTTTTGAGGATTTTTAGCCTTGATTTCCATAACTGCTTTAGCTACATCAATATCTTTCAATCCTAAGAACGGAAGATAAATTACCATAATCATATCAACATTATCATCAGCAATAACTGTTTCTAGTGTTTGCATATAATGTTCGATAGGAGCTGAAGCAATCATATCAATTGGGTTTTTAACAGATGCAGCAGCAGGCAAGAAGCTTCTTAATTTTTCTTTTGTTTCA
>CALUZF010000121.1 GCA_944325165.1 Candidatus Gastranaerophilales bacterium | reverse complement strand
AATACTTTTAATACTTTTTGCACAAATATTTTGTACTTATTATATATTATTAAATTTATATTTAAATATATATATTTATATAATATAAACACTTTTTTAAAAAACCAAATAGGGGGTATTTGTAAGATTTAGTTTTTATACTATAATTTTAGAATAAATACTAAGGAGGCTTTGCCAGTGGAAATTGTTTTAAATAAAGAAGATTTTTCAAACGGAATTAAGATTGTTGAAAAAATCACATCTCAAAAAGCAATTCAGCCGATTTTATCTAATATATTAATTGAAGCTGTTTCTAACGATAGAGTTAAATTTTGTGCAACAGATTTAAATTTAGCAATTAATTATAAAATACCCGCTCAAATTGAAGGGTCAGGCGCTATAACAATTTCAGCAAGAAAAATTTCTGAAATTGTTTCAAAATTATCTTCAACAGAAGTTACACTAAAAACTCAAGAAGATAGTGATAATGTTAAAATTAAAAGCGGAAAAACAGAATTTGATTTAATCGGCTTAAATGCTTTAGAATTTCCAAAAATAATAGATGATATAGATAATGTAGAATCTAAAATTATTACTCTAAATAAAAATGAATTTTCAAAAGCAATTAAACAAGTTATCTTTGCTGTTTCATCTCAAGAAACACAAGCTGTTTTAACAGGTGTTTGCTTTAATATTGAAAATAATATTTTAGAGCTTGCCGCAACTGATGGTAACAGATTAACAAGAATACAAAAAGAAATTTCAACACCGATTGATGAATTAATTAATTTTATAGTTCCTGCAAAAACTTTAGCAGAAGTTCAAAGAATTTCATCAATAGTTGAAGACGAAAATATAACTTTAAAAATTCAAAAAAATAAAATATTATTTGAATTTGAAAATTTAACATTCCAATCAAGATTAATTGATGGTATTTATCCTAAATATCAACAATTAATTCCAAATTCTGGAGAAAGAAAAATAATAATAGATAGAGCTGAATTGATTAATTCAATTGAAAGAGTATCTGTTATGGTTAATGATAGAACAAATGTTGTTAAGTTTAATTTTTCTCAAGGTCAATTAGAAATTATGGCGGATACTCCAGAAGCCGGAAGATCTAAAGATTATATTGATATAGAATATAATTTTGATGATATGTTGACTGCGTTTAATTATAAATATGTATTAGACGGTTTAAAAAATATGGATTCTAAAAATGTTGAAATTGAAATTTCTGACGTTTTAGCAGCATCTATTTTTAAGCCGCAAGATGATAAAAACAATTATATTTGTTTAATTATGCCTGTTAAGGTTCAATAGGAAAAAATATGAAAGTAAGCGTTAAAACACCTGCAACAATAGCAAATTTGGGCTGTGGCTTCGATTCTTTCGGTTTAGCTTTGCCTTTATATAATATAGTTTCTGTTGAAGAAACAGTTTTACCGGGGTCTGGTATTGAAATTAATATTATTAATGAAAAAAATAATAACGAAAATGATTTGGCTGATGTTGCAACAGATAAAACCAATATTGTATATAAAGCAATTGAATTATTATATAATTTCATAGGTCAAATACCTAATGAATTAAAAATAACCATTAAAACTCAAATTCCTATTGGTCGTGGTTTAGGTTCGTCTTCATCTGTTATTGTTGGTGGTTTAATTGCAGCTAATGAATTATTAGGAAGACCTGCGGATGAAAAAGTTTTAATGTCCATTGCAACAGAAATTGAAGGACATCCGGATAATATCACTCCTGCCTTTTTAGGCGGTGTTACAATGTCATCATGGGAAGAAGATGGTTCTGTTATATATAGAAAACTACCTTGGAATGATGAATGGAAATTGATGGTTTGTATACCGGATTATGAATTAAATACAGAGATTTCTCGTTCTGTTTTACCTAAAGAAGTTCCTATGAAGGATGCTATTTTTAATTTAAAAAGAAGTGCTATGTTTGTTGATGCGCTTTATAATAAAGATGAAGAGCTTTTAAAATTAGCTCTAAAAGATAAACTACATCAACCTTATAGAGAAAAATTAGTCCCCGGTTTATCTGATATTATGAATAATTTAAAACATACAAATGGTGTTATAGGTACTGTTTTATGCGGTGCAGGGCCTGCTGTTTTAATTGTTTATAATGGAATTAATGTTAGTGAAATAAAAGAAATAGTTACAAATTCATGGAATTATTTTAATGTTAAATGTAATTTTATGAATCTCCCCATTGAAAAAGAAGGCGCAAGTATTTTGTAATGTCAGATATTAGTTTTAAATATGATTGTATTGTTGTTGGAGCAGGTCATGCAGGAATTGAAGCTTCAATTTCTGCTTCAAGATTAGGTTTAAAAACTCTTATAGCTACTCTTGATATAGATAATATCGGCTTAATGCCTTGTAATCCTGCTATTGGAGGTCCTGCTAAATCTAATTTAGTTAGAGAAATAGATGCCCTAGGTGGTGTTATGGCAGAATTAGCTGATAGCACATATCTTCAATTAAAAACGCTTAATTCATCAAAAGGTCCAGCAGTTAGAGCGCTAAGAGCACAATCAGATAAAAAAGAATATCGTGCAACTGCAAGAAAATATATTGAAAATGAGCCGAATTTAACCCTAAAACAAACCCAAATAGTTGATTTAATTGTTGAAAATAATACGGTTAAAGGCGTTATTGACGAGCTTGGAATTGAATATCTTGCTCCGGTGGTAATTTTAACAACAGGAACAAGCCTTGAAGGCAGAATATTTGTTGGTTTAAAACATTTTCAAGCGGGAAGATTAGGGGAAAGAAGCGCTATTGGTTTATCTCAAAAATTAAGAGATTTAGGTTTTAATGTAAGAAAATTGAAAACAGGAACACCAGCCAGAATTGATGGCAGAACTATTGATTATTCTAAGCTTGAGCTACATCCTGGGGATGAAGTAATAGATAACATGCCTCGATTTTTTAGCTTTAAACCAAATAGACCAATTAGAAAGCAATATCCTTGTTATTTAACTAAAACAAATGCAAAAACCCATGAAATAATTAAAGCTAATCTTGATTACTCTCCATTGTATCGAGGTTTGATTACAGGGGTTGGTCCAAGATATTGCCCAAGTATTGAAGATAAAGTTATAAGATTTGCACATAACCCATCACATCATATTTTTATTGAACCTGAAGGAAAAGATACTTATGAAGTTTATATACAAGGCTTTTCAACAAGTTTACCTATTGAAGCTCAATTTAAAATGATTCGTTCTCTGCCGGGGCTTGAAAATGCTTCTATGATTAAACCTGCTTATGCTGTTGAGTATGATAGCGTTTGCGCTCTTGAATTAGATAATGGTTTAATGACTAAAAAAATTAAGGGATTATTTTTAGCAGGTCAAATAAATGGTACATCTGGATACGAAGAAGCGGCAGCTCAAGGGCTTGTTGCTGGAATTAATGCTAAAAATTACCTTGATAATAAAGAATATATTGAGTTAACTCGCTCAAATTCTTATATTGGGACATTGATTGACGATTTAATTACAAAAGATATTGATGAACCTTATAGAATGTTAACTTCAAGAAGTGAATATCGTTTAATTTTAAGACAAGATAATGCTGATATAAGACTTATGGAATTAGGTTATAAACAAGGATTAGTTAAAGAAGAAGATATTCAAAGAAAACGATTTAAAGAGGCTGAAATTGAAAAACAATTCAATAAATTAAAAGATTTTAAAATTTCAGCAAATAAAAAAAATAAAGAAATTTTAGAAAAATATAATGAAGGTCTTGAGCTTGGCATTAATGCTTTTGAAATTTTAAAGCGTCCTAATTTAAATTATAAAATATTAAAAGAATTAGGATTTAAATCAAATATAGCGACTGATGATAACTATCTTATAAGAGATATTGAAGAACAAACAGAAATTTTGATTAAATATGATGGTTATATTAAACGTCAAATTGAGCAGATAAATAATCAAGAAAAAATAGAAAATATAAAAATCCCTGAAAATATTGATTATAGCTTAATTAAACAGATTTCAACAGAATCAAAAGAAAAATTAGCAAAAATAAGACCAAAAACAATAGGTCAAGCACTAAGAATTGGTGGTGTTAAACCCGCTGATGTATCTGTTTTAATGGTTTTAATTGAACAACATAGAGCGCTAAAAAAATAACCCTTTTAAAAAGGGTTATTTTTTATAATTATTTTTTAAATTCTTCGGGTCTATCTTCTCTATCTTCATTCCATCTTTCAAGACCCATTTGCTTTCTAACTAAACCTATACCAACATGAACTCTCCATTCATCCATTTTTAGTTGTGCTGCAATAATTTTATGACAACCGATTGGAGGTAGAGGTAACAATGGCTCATAAAGATTTCTTATTGCCATCATTTGATCTGGAGTAATAGCAAGTTTTCTTTTTGGGAATTGAACTTTTGGAAGCATCATTTTTTGTCTTACTAAGTTAATTCCAAAAAATACCTTTTTAGGTTCTAAATTGATAGCTTGTGCTATTACTTCATGAGCATCCGGATTTGGAAGCGGAAGCATTTTCTTATACATTTCTTCAATAGAAGCTAATTGTTCTTTATTTATTAAAAGCGGTTTCGTTTTGTTAGGTCTTTGAGGACGTCTATTATTTTTATTGAAACCTGATTTTTGAGGACGTCTATTGTTAAAACCGCCTTGGTTATTATTTTTTTGATAATTATTTCTTGGTTTATTATATCCTTGGTTATTTTGAGGTTTATTATATTTTCTTTGATAACCTTCAGGATTTCCTGTTCCTGCGCTATATCCTCTTGAATAATCTTGAACTATGCCATTTTCATCAATAGGAGCTATTGAATCAGTTGTTGTTCTTTCGGGGTATAAACAATCAGGGCAGA
The DNA here is from genome assembly GCA_944325165.1 of Candidatus Gastranaerophilales bacterium. Classification (GTDB taxonomy): domain Bacteria; phylum Cyanobacteriota; class Vampirovibrionia; order Gastranaerophilales; family Gastranaerophilaceae; genus RUG14156. The sequence goes on along the minus strand of CALUZF010000121.1, from coordinate 76 downwards.
TAACCCTTTTTGGGTTTTTAGTTTCAAATTCTTTCCCGCATTTAATGCATTTGTTCGTATACATTAGAATAATCTT
>CALUZF010000120.1 GCA_944325165.1 Candidatus Gastranaerophilales bacterium | reverse complement strand
ATGCATTTCAAAATATTTTTCAATATCTCTTGCTTTAATATAGAAAAACAACTGATAACCACAATAAACAAAGAGATAAATTATCAATAATATGAACAATATATCAAATACTATCATAAGGCTATTTTATAAAAAAATAAAAATAAAATCTAGCTTTTTTTAATTTATATGGATATAATTGCACTATGATTAGTTTTTTGGGTCAATGCGTACAAAACTTTATTCAAGCAACAAAATACACTCTTAAAGGCAATGTCAGATTATCAAGCGTTGTTTCTCAAATTAGCGCCATTGGCTTTGACTCCTTGGGAATTTGTATATCTATTGTTTTTATATCTGCTTGCGTTATAGCCCTTCAAGTTGCAAAACAATTTTTAATGTCTGGCGCAGATAGCTATATAGGAGGCTTTCTAACGGTTGCACTAATTCGAGAAATCGCCCCAGGCTTTGCAGCATTAGCTCTTGCTGCTAGAGCAGGTACAGCAATTACCGCCCAAGTTGCAAACATGCAAGTAACCAATCAAATTGATGCCATTGAAGTATTGAAAGTCGATTCTATCGGATATTATTTTGCACCAAGAATAATAGCAGGAGCGCTAAGCGTATTTTTTATAGTGCTTATAGCTGAATTAATAGGAGTTTTAGGCGGAGCATTAGTTAGCTATTTTTCAATTGGTTTACACCCTATCAGATTTTTTAATTCCGTGTGGTTAATGCTTGTTTTAAAAGATTTATACGTAAGCCTTTTAAAAGGATTAATTTTTGGAGGATTAATAGCTCTCGTTTGCTCTACTGTAGGATACAACACAAGAGGTGGCGCAAAAGATGTTGGTATTTCTACGACAAAATCAGCAATTTTATGTACGGTATATATTTTAGTTGCTGACTTAATTATCGGTATTTTATTTTATATGAATTAAATTTGTTATATAATCATTTAAAAAAAGGTGAAAAATGCAAAAAAGAACAAGTGAAATAAAACTTCAAGATAAAACAGAATTAGAATTAATGAGACATTACAAAGAATTGTCTGATAAGAATTTTTGTATAGAAAAAGGCTTTTATCCGCTTGGCTCTTGCACTATGAAATACAATCCAAGAATTAACGAATGGGCATCAAGGCTTGAAGGATTTATAAATCTACACCCAAATCAAGATGATGAAGATTGCCAAGGTGCACTTAAATTGATGTATGGGCTTCAAAATTTTCTAAAAATTATAACAGGCATGGATGAAATATCTCTACAACCTTGCGCTGGAGCACATGGTGAATTTTCAGGCATGATGGTAATTAAAAAATATTTTGAAGATATTAAAGAAATTCAAACAAGAAAAAAAGTAATTATTCCCGATAATGCCCATGGAACAAACCCTGCAAGCGCCGCTATGTGTGGTTTTGAGATTTTAGAAGTAAAATCCAATTCAAAAGGACTTGTAGATATTGATGAGCTTAAAAAATTAGTTAATGAATATCAAAATCAAATAGCAGCAATTATGATGACAAATCCTAATACTTTAGGGCTTTTTGATGATAATATCGTTGAAATTTCTGAAATTATGCACAAAAATGGCTCACTGTTATATTATGATGGAGCTAATTATAATGCAATTATGGGTCATACAAACCCTAAATTAATGGGTTTTGATGTAGTTCATCTTAATTTACATAAAACTTTTGCAACACCACATGCAGGTGGCGGCCCAGGCTCCGGCCCTATTGGCGTTGTTGAAAAATTAAAAGATTATTTGCCAATTCCAAAAATTGAATTTGACGGACAAACTTACAAAAGAAACTACAACTATCCAAAATCAATAGGAAAAGTTGCAACATTTTTCGGCAATTTTAATGTATTAATTAAAGCTTATACATATATTTATATGATGGGAAAATCATTAAAAGATATTTCATCTGACGCAGTTTTGGCTGCAAATTATTTAAAATCAAAATTAAAAAATTACTATAATATCGCCTATGATACTCATTGTGCCCATGAATTTGTTATAGATAACACTGATAAAAAAGAAAAAGGAGTATCAACTCTTGATATAGCAAAAAGGCTTATGGATGAAAACATTCACCCTGCAACAATTTATTTTCCGTTGATTGTTCATGAGGCATTTATGGTTGAGCCCACAGAATCAGAAACAAAAGCTGTTTTGGATAATTTTATTGATGTTATGGTAAAAATTGCAAAAGAAATTGAAGATGGAATTGATTTTCACGAATTTCCTAAAACAACACCTATCTCAAGAGCAGATGAAGTAAGAGCAGCTCGCCAATTGGATTTAAAAGAATAATGAAAACATCTGACTTTGATTATTATCTTCCTAGCGAATTGATAGCGCAAAATCCTCTTTCAAAAAGAGAAAATTGCAAAATGTTGTATCTGAATAAAACCGAAAAGACCTACGAAGATAAGCATTTTTATGATATCTTAGAATATTTAAAAAAAGATGATATCTTAGTTTTAAATGACACAAAAGTTTATCCTGCAAGAGTTATCGCCCATAGAAAAAGTGGCGCTGAAGTTGAAATATTTTTGCTAAATCCGATTGATAATTCTAATCATTGGGAAGCACTTACTAAAAACGCAAAAAGAGTTAAAGAAGGCGAAATTCTTGATATTGCAGACGATTTTAAAATCAAATTGGTTGAAAAAAGAAAAGCAAACAAAGAAAATGAAATTCCAAAATATATAGTAGAAGTAATTTTTAATGGAGATGATATCTATAAAACACTTGATAAATATGGCTCAATCCCGCTTCCCCCATATATTTCAAGAGAAGTTAAAGAAGATGATAAAGATAACTACCAGACCGTATTTGCAAAAAATATAGGCTCAGCTGCCGCTCCTACTGCGGGTTTACATTTTTCAAAAGAATTATTGGAAAAAATTAAACAAAAAGGGATTCATATTGCATACGTTACTCTAAACGTCGGCTTAGGCACTTTTATGCCTGTTAAAACAGAGGATATCAAAAGCCATACAATGCATTATGAAAGCTTTGAAATACCAAAAGAAACACAAGAATTAATAGAAAACAAAAAAGGCTCGATTATAGCAGTAGGCACAACTGTTTTAAGATGTCTTGAAGCAACTTATCAAAAATACGGAAAAATTATCGCAACAAAAGATAGAACTAACATTTTCATCTATCCCCCTTATGAAATAAAATCAATTGATAAATTAATAACAAATTTTCACTTGCCAAAATCCACTTTAATTATGCTTGTAAGTGCATTTGCAGGCAAAGATTTTATATTTAGCGCATATAATCATGCTGTTAGTGAAAAATATCGATTTTTTAGTTACGGCGATTGCATGTTTATTGATAAATAATTATAATAAACAAAAAAGGAGAATTTTATGGAAAAACTAGAAAAATTTCAAATTCTTGTTTCATGTGTAATTATTACTATAGGGCTTTTATTTGCCTCCTTAATTTTTGCATCAAAAATTCAAAAAAATGACAATATTACAGTTACAGGCTCAGCTTCTAAAATCGTTAAATCAGACAGCGCAAGATTAACAATAGCAATTTCAGCAAGAGAAAATAATCAAAAAACTACTTTTACAACCATAAAAAATCAAACTCCAAGTGTAATTAAATATTTACAAGATAAAGGTATTAAAAAAGAAGACATTGATATAAAAGCAATCACAGGCTATAAAATCTATAAACAAAACGAACGTGGCTATAATACAAATGAAGCTATTGCTTTTGAGGGAAATCAAACAATAGAAATAAAATCAAATGATGTAGAAAAAATAAAAGATATCTCAACAGATATCCAAAGCCTAATCAATAAAGGGATAAACGTAGAAGTTTATGCACCTGAATATTTTTATTCTGATTTAGCAACAATTAAAATTGACTTGCTAAAAGAAGCAACACTTGATGCAAAACAAAGAGCAAAATCCATGCTTGAAGCAGCAAATTCAAGAGTCGGCAAAGTAAAATCAATGAGAATGGGAGTTTTTCAAATTACCCCTGTTGATTCAACAATGGTATCAGATATGGGAATAAATGATACATCAAGCATAGATAAAAAAGTAACAGCAGTGGCAAATGTTGTATTTAAAGTAAAATAGCCATTTTAAAATATTATACTTTTTGGCATTTAAAAAACAAAAAAATAAAAGCATAATACTAAAGTAAGAATTAATGGAGATGGTTATGACTTTTATGAATATTGTTAAATGGACTATGTATACTTTTGTACTTATAGGAGCAATTAATTGGGGCTTAGTTGGAGCATTTAATTTCGATTTAGTCAGCTTCCTATTTGGAGATATGAGCGCACTATCTAGAATAATTTACACTATCGTCGGTCTTTGTGCTATCGGATATTTTATTCTATCAATCAAAGACAAAGAAGAGTGCAGTACATATAACTACTAATAAAGCCCCCTATGGGGCTTTTATTTTTGTTCATAATAAAAGTCAATCAAATTATAAAAAAATTTCAATATAGGGTTTTTATTTAAATCATCATCTCTATTCAAAGAAAGCTCAAGAGAATCAATACAAAAAGGACTTTTTTCCATATTTATCTTTTCATTAATTGAGTTTGTTTTAAATTCTAGATAGGGTGCTTCATGGCCATATTTATTATCTTCTTGAGATAAATTTAGACACACATAAGTATCATCAGGCAAATAATCTAAATATTTTTGCATCAAAGAAGATGAAATATAATCATTAGCCAAAATTGCCGTGCGTTTTTTGCTTTGAGACAAATTTTGAAAATTTTGTTTTCCATTTATAATATATTTTGCACTAAAAGATATATTTTTGACATTAAAATCCATAGACATTCCAATCTTTTTTAATATATTTAAATATATCAAAAAAATTTATAATAAAGATCTTTCAATAAAGGTAGGTCTTTATTTATTCTATTGTAAATTTTATTTTTAAATTATTTTATCTTCAATTTTTGTATCAACAATTCTTCTGTCTTTACTGATTGTGATT
>CALUZF010000119.1 GCA_944325165.1 Candidatus Gastranaerophilales bacterium | reverse complement strand
TTAAAAAATTAAAAAGGATATCATCAAATGATATCCTTTTTAATTAGCGGAAGACGGGGCTCGAACCCGCAGCAGCCTGCTTGGAAGGCAGGTACTCTACCAATTGAGTTACTTCCGCATTGGTATAATATTAATATAACATCAAACAAAAATAATTTGCAACTTAAAATATAACCGATTTGAACCATTGCTCAAAATTCAAATAAAAAGTAAAATAATAATTATAGATAGTAGGTGAAAATATGTATCATAACAGAGTTTTGGCAATGATTTTAGCGGGCGGTCAAGGAAAAAGACTTTATCCTTTAACAAAAGACAGAGCAAAACCTGCAGTGCCTTTTGGGGGTAGATATAGAATTATTGATTTTGTTTTGAATAATTTTGTAAACTCCGGATTTCAAAAAATCAAAGTTTTAACTCAGTATAAATCAGATTCTTTAAATAAACATATTTCAAGAGGTTGGAATTTATGTTCATCAATTGATCAATATGTTGACTTAGTTCCTGCTCAAATGAGAACTGATGGAAATTGGTATAAAGGAACGGCGGACGCTATTTATCAAAATATCAATCAAATAACAGATGAACATTTTTCTCATGTTTGCGTTTTTGGCGGTGATCATATTTATAAAATGGATGTTCGTCAAATGCTTAATTATCATATTGAAAAAGATGCTGATTTAACAATTTCTGCTATTGCAATTCCTATTGAATTAGCCGGTGAATATGGAATTATCGAAGTTGATGATAATTGGAGATTAACAGGTTTTATTGAAAAACCAAAACACACGCCAAAGCATATACCAAATGACCCTACAAAATGCCTTGCTTCAATGGGTAATTACATATTTAACCCCGATAAGCTTGTTGATGAATTGATTAAAGATGCTAAAGATGAAGCTTCAAGCCACGATTTTGGCAAAAATATTATTCCAAATATGCTAAATAATGGCTCAAAAGTTTATATTTATAATTTTTCAAATAATGAATTCCATGGGATGACCGAGGCTGAAAAAGGCTATTGGAAAGATGTTGGAAATGTAGATAGCTATTGGCAAGCTAATATGGATTTATTGGCTTATTCGCCGGAGTTGAATTTATATTCGCCCGATTGGCCACTAAGGACATATAACTATAATTTTCCTCCTGCAAAGTTTATTTGGGATGAGGATGAGCGTGTCGGAGTTGCAAAAAACTCTCTTGTTTCAGAAGGTTGTATTATCTCTGGCGGTATGATTTCAGGATGTGTTTTATCGCCAAAAGTTAGAATTAATAGTTATTCTAGCGTTTGTGATTCAATTTTAATGGAAAATGTTAATATCGGCAGACACTCACAGATTAATCGTGCAATTATTGATAAAAATGTTGAAATACCGCCATATACTGAAATTGGTTTCAATAAAGAAGATGATTTAAGGCGCGGTTTTTACGTTTCAGCAGGCGGAATAACGGTTGTGCCAAAAGGTGCTATATTAGATTAAATTTTAAAAGAGCTTTAGAAAGCTCTTTTTTAAAAGAAAAGGGGGGATTAATATCCCCCACGTATGGTTTAAAAAATAACATGAAAAATTTTATTCATCATCCATTTCTGTGACACAACGGATGGATTTTGCTCCAAATTTGTCTGTATATCCCTGGTCCCATCCTCCTTGTGAAAGACCATACATTGCGCTATTATCTCCAGATTCTTCATTTGCATAAAGCCAATATACTACACAATTATTTGAACCTGCTGAGCCACCTAGACAATTGGCGTGAAGAGTGCATCTTTCTACATTATTATTTGGAGGATTTCCATCGCAAAGCATTAAACCGTTACTTCCTAATCCTGATGTTAAATTATACCAATTTGCCATTTCTGATTGATAAGGCAATCTCCAAGTTTTTCCTGCATAGTTAAATTTTGAACATATTTCTTTTGCTGCGCTATAATCACATACTGTTCTATCGCATCCGCTATAATCCCCGTTTGTTCCGTTACAGCTGGCTGTTGTTCCTTTCCAGCAACATTTTGTATTATATGAATAACAGTATTCACTTGGTGCACTCACTACAGTTACACTAGATGGAATAGTTAAGGTGGTGCTATCTCCCATATTTCTTCTAGTCACACAAAGATTTCCTATTCTCATAAAATTGGCATCAGAACATCTAAATACCCCATCATCTGCTTCACAAGATTTTTTATCTTCAGATAAATGGTATTTTTGATTGCAAGCTAGACATGTTCCATCGCTATTACATCTAGCGCAATTTGCTACAGTACATGCAGAGCAAGTATTTGATGAATTTACATAATATCCGTTGTTGCATATTGTGCAAACTGAACCATTTGAGCAATTTGCACAATTTGGAATGTTTGAGCAGGGTGAACAAGTATTTGATGAATTTAGATAATATCCGCCATTACATTTATTACATTTGGTAGCACTAGAACAAAAAAAGCAATTTGGTATAACGCCACAATTTGAACATTTGTAAGCTGAATCAAGATAGTGGCTAGGGTCACATGATAGACATTTTGATGAATTTTCGCATGCATTGCACGCTGTCATATTGCAAGGTTTGCAAGTGGTACCTGATAAGTAATAATAGACTGCACACTTTGTGCATTGTGATGAATTGCATCCTGCACATGTTGTTCCAAATTTATCAACACATCTTTTAATATTTACTCCATCACAATAATAACCAGCAGGTGGATTATCACAATAGCTTTTATCATAAGCATTAACACCATCGCATATTTTATCAGATGGGCAATTTGCACATTCGCTATCTTTTATATAATAATTACTATCCTTACATTTTGTGCATTTTTTACTATCACATTCAATACAATTTGGAAATATACTTGTACAAGTTTTACAAGAGCATGATTTATTTTCAACATAAGTTCCAGAAGCACAATTATCTAAATCACATTGTATACAAAATGAACTTGTACATAATTTACATTTATCGCTAAAATTATCACTACATTCTGTAGTAATATCAGAGCTTCCGCTACCACCTGTTATACTAACAGAATTTGTTTTCATTCTTTTAGTTATGATAGGTGCCAACGCTGCGGTGATGACACTTATGATAATAAGCGCTACAACTATTTCAACAAGCGAAAAGCCAAATTTCTTTTTCATATTATTAATCCATTAGTTAACAATTTTGTAACACTAATGTGTATATTTACACATTAATCATGATATTAGCACATAGCTTTTATTTTTGCAAATAGGTTGTATCCTAATACAAGGGGGAGAAATGTCGGTTAGAGAAGATGTTAAACAGTTGTTAGCTCGAGAAAATCGAACTATGACATGGCTTGCCGGTGAAATGACAAAATTGAGCGGTAAAAAATATTCAATGAAGTCAATTTCAGATAAACTTGCTCGAAAAACTCTCCAATATGAAGAATTTGTTTTGATTATTAAAATTTTGAATTATGAAATGAAATTTGAAAAAATAAAACCTTAAAAATTATTTTTTCATTTATGTTATGATTTTTTTATGCAAAATTATGAAGAAAAACTTAAAATTTTAAAACAAGAATCAAGTTTTAGGACTATTAAAAATATTAAAAATAAAATTTCAAAATATATTATTGTAGATGATAAAAAGATGTTGAATTTATCATCAAATGATTATTTGAATTTAAGTACAAATAAGGATTTAAAACTTGAATTTATTGAAAAATATAAAAATAGCGATGAATTTTTATTTTCATCAGCGTCAGCTCGTCTTTTGACGGGGTCATCTAATTGCTATAAAAAATTAGAATATAATTTTTCAAAACTTTTTAATAAAGAAAATGCGCTTTTATTTAATACAGGCTATCAAGCAAATCAAGGCGTAGTAAGCACCTTATTTCAAAAAGGGGACTGCATTTTTTGTGATAAATTAAACCATGCAAGTATAATTTCCGGTCTAAAACTCTCTCAAGCGGAGCATTTTAGATATAAACACAATGATTATGATAACCTAGAAAAATTATTAAAAGAAAAAAGAAATCAATATAATAATGCTGTAATTATCTCTGAGTCTGTTTTTTCAATGGATGGCGATATAGCGGATATTAAAAAATTAGTTGAGCTAAAAAAGAAATATAATTGCTTGCTTATGATTGATGAAGCCCACGCATTTGGCGTTTTTGGGGATAATTTGCAAGGGGTATCAGCTAGAGAAAATTTATTAGATGAAGTTGATATTATAACTGTAACTTTAGGCAAGTCCTTAGCTTCAATGGGTGCTATTTGTATTTCTAATAATATTATTATTGATTATCTTATAAATAAAGCGTCAAGTTTTATTTTCTCGACTGCTATTGCACCTGTAAATGTTATGTGGAGTAATTTTTTATTGGAAGAAAAATTTGATTTGTTAATTCAAAAAAAAGAAAAACTAAATTCTTTATTTAAAAAAGTCCATAAATTATACCCTACAATTAGCTCTTCTCAAATTATTCCTATGATTTTAGGGGATGCAAAAACTACCGTTGATAAGGCACTAGAGCTTCAAAATAGAGGTTATTATGTTCTTCCTATCAATCCTCCGACTGTTCCAAAAGGTACTTCAAGACTTAGAATTTCATTGTGTGCTGATATAGAATATGAGGAAATATGCAATATTTTTGGCTAAATAAAAAAGATGAAAATAAAAAATTAGTATTATTTTTTAACGGCTGGGCAATGAATGAAACACCCCTAAAACATCTTGATTGTAATGATTTTGATGTTTTGGTTTTGTTTGATTATAGAAATGTTGATTTTAATTTATCTCAATTTGATTTTTCAAAATATGATGAAAAATATTTAATTTGCTGGTCTATGGGGGTATATGTAGCAAGTTTATTTAAAAAAGATTTATTTGATTTCAATAAAAAAATTGCAATAAACGGCACTACGAAAATCATTGATGATAATTATGGGATACCAAAGAAAATCTATAAAGTAACTGTAAAATTATTAAATGAAGATTCTTGCGATAAATTTATTAAAAATATGTTTGATAATGGAAAATTAAAT
>CALUZF010000118.1 GCA_944325165.1 Candidatus Gastranaerophilales bacterium | reverse complement strand
TAAATTAGATAAATTTTTATTAAAGAAATATAATGCAGAAGTTATTGAATTATGGAATTCTAATCTATCTATTGAAGAATGGTTATCTGCAATAAAAGATTGTAAATTTTTAATTACAAATTCTTATCATGCAATGTGCTTTGCAATAATTTTTAATAAACCTTTTATTGCATTATCTAAAGACATGGGTGCTTCTGCAAGATTCGAATCCCTTTTTGAAATGTTAGGTATAGAAGACCAAAGTATAAATAAAATTAATGAAATTTACACAAAAAATTGTATTTTTAATGTAGATTATGAAAAAATTAATCTAAGAATTGATGAAGAACGTCAAAAAGGAATAGATTTTCTAAAAAAAGTTCTTGATGCTCCAGTTAGTAAAAAAGAAGAAAAAATTGAAGCTAGAAAGCAATTTTTGGAAAATAAAGTATGTGAATTAGAAAAAGAAGCAACATTAAAATATCAAATCAAAAAAAAACTATGGAATTTATGGCTAATAATATTCTATAAATATTTACCTTCTCCTATAAAAAATATAATTAAATTGATGAGGAACAAAATATGCAAGTAGAAAATAAAACAAATTGTACTGGTTGTGGAGCCTGCTATAATGTTTGTCCAGTAAATGCAATAACTATGCAAGGTGATACATATGGATTTTATAAGCCTGTTATTGATAAAAGTAAATGTACAAATTGTGGATTATGTGAAAAAATATGTCCTTTGGATAATTATAAATCTAAAAATGATGAACCTAAAGCTTATGCATTAATTAATAAAGATGAAACTACTCGTTTGAAATGTGCATCCGGTGGGGCATTTGCAGCTTTTGCGAAATTAGTTTTAGAACAAAATGGTATAGTATATGGTGTAGTTTGGAATGATGATATTGTTGCAATACATTCAAGAGCTAAAAATATTGAGCAGTTAGAAAAAATGTATTCATCAAAATATGTTCAAGCGAATACTCTAGATACTTTTAAACAAGCAAAAAAAGATTTAGAAGATGGGACTTTTGTTTTATATTCAGGAACTCCTTGTCAAATTGCAGGCCTAAAATCTTATCTTAAAAAAGATTATGAAAATTTAATTACAATTGATTTAGTTTGTCATGGAGTACCTTCTCCACTAATTCTAGAAAAATATAAACAAGAATTTTTAAAAAATAAGCCTGATGAAAAAATAATTAATATAAATTTCAGATCGAAAAAACGTGGTTGGGGATCTTTTTACACATTAATTATAGAAACGAATAAAAAAGAATATTGTATAGATGGTTCAAAATCATCTTATTTAAAAGCATTTGGTAATCTTTCTCTAAATACATCTTGTCTTGATTGTCAATTCAATAAAATTCCAAGAATTACAGATATAACTATCGGAGATTTTTGGGGAGTAAATGAATTTGATAAATCTTTAAACGACAAAAAAGGGACATCAATAATCTTAATAAATAATGACAGAGGGCAAAACTTATTGAATAAAATAAAAACAAATTGCAAACTACAAGAAGTCCCTTTAAACGTTGTAACAAAAAGAAATCCGAATATTTATTCTTCATCAAAGGCACACAAAAATAGAGAAAAATTTCTAGAATATGTCTGTATAAAAAATAACACACTAAATTCTGGAGTAAAGAAATATTTAAAAATACCTTTTCATATTGTTATTTACAGATTATTACCACAATTTGCAAAGAATTTTATTAAATATAAAATCCTAAAAATGGAAAAATTAAATGATTAAAAAATTTATTAGTAACAATTTATATACAGTTTCTTTATATTCAAGACAAATAGCAGGTACAATAATTTTATTTATTATTGCTCGGTATATGTCTGTATATGATTTTGGATTATTTTCAAGTTACAAAAATATCGCAACATTTTGTTTTATGTTTGCAAATTTGGGTTTTTCGGATTATATATTGGTTTCATCTAAAGCTAATGTTAAAGAAGTAAAGTTAAAGATTTCGTTGTTCTTATTAAATGCTATTTCGATTGGGTTTCTCGTTGCATTAGGCTCAACTTTTTTTCATCTGGATAGCCACATATTGTTTGTGCTTGTCGTTATAAGAACGTTCTTTGATGGAACATTCTTCGCTCTTATTTTACCTTATTTTCAGGCTACAAAAACTTTTAACACTATTGCTAAAATTAATATAGTTTATGCTGTTTGTATCTCAATTATTGCAATTTTTTCGTATATTTTTAAACTTTCTCTATATAAATTCTTATTATTAAATATTTGTTTGGGATTAATTAATTTTATTCAATGTTCATATTTTGCAAAAATCAATTATCTTTTGGTGTTAAGTCATATCAAAAGATTTTGCCAAATGGTTGATAAAAGTATTTGGGCCTATATTGGAGTTAGCATAGCATATTTTCTTTATGCTCAAATCCCAACATTATATGTCTCAACATATTTACCAAAAGAACAAGCTGCACTATATTTTTCTGCATTCACTATAGCATCTGTAATTGGATTATTAATTAATGCTCAAATACAAAAAATTATGCCTGATTTAATTAACAATAGTATTGAAAGTATAAAAGTTATACTCAAAAAAAATTTAAAGATAATGTTAATTATAACTATCAGTGTATTTTTATTTATGCTTTTATTTGGAAAATTTCTTTTATTAGCACTATATGGACAAAATTATTATGGCAATGCATATCCAATACTTTTAATACTTATGTTAGGGAATATTTATGTTGCAGAAGCTGCAGTATACGGAGCTTATATAACTGCCAGTGGGAATCAAAAAAAGAAAATTCCAATGCAATTAGAAGCTACTTTTTTTACAATTATTGGATTAGCTATTATGCATAAATTAGAAATATATGGTGCCGCTTTAGCATTTTTATTTGCAGCAATATATATTTCATACAGATACACTACTTTTACATTCAAATTACTTGATAAATTAACCCCAAAGAATAAATTCATTGATATATAAATACTTTTATTTTAAAATTAGCTAAAAGGAGAAATTATGCAACAACAATTAAATTATAATATTTCACAACCAGAATTAGATGAAGAATTAACGATTGATTTGAAAAAAATATTTTTTGCACTATGGAATAGAAAATTTTTAATTTCAAAAATTTTTCTTCTAATTTTACTATGTTTTATTATTTTAACATTTATTTCTCCGAAAAAATACAAAGTTGATTCTGATTTATACATAAATAAATCAAACAACACTAACATGATGGAAATTAATCCTTATGCCATTGAAGAACTTGGTGGTGCTGGTGGAGGAATGGCTGCACTTATGTCAGGTGGCGGCGGTGCTTTGACAAACGAGCTTGAACTTATGCAATCTCCACTTGTTATAGATAAAGTTATCAGAGAAAATAATCTTGTTTACAAAAAGAAATGGGGAATTATTCCAAACAAAAAAGAAGGTGAATATATTTCTACTGCTGCTTTTTTAGGCAAAGGCAAAAATATTTCTTTTGAAAACAAAAAAGGCACTAATGTTATTACAATTGAATATAAATCAACAAATCCTGAACTTGCATACAATGTAGTAAATTCTATTATTAACAACTATGTAGAATTACATAAACAACTAAATAGTGAAAAATCAAAATCTGATAAAAAAGTTATCGAAGCGGAGTACAACAAAGCTAAAAAGGCCCTGAATACAAAACTTAATAGCTCTAGCGGACTGCCAGAACAAGCATTAGCATCTTCTGGTAATATATCAGCAATGAGCGCATTTTCAAAATCTGCTCAACAAGCTATGGCAACTTTGAAAGGCCAAGTAATTCAAGGTCAAAAATCACGGGCTGCTATTACTGAAGAAACTGAAAAAGTTGCAGCTCTATCTTCAAAACTTGAATGGGCAAAAATGGTTGATGAAATGTCAGATTCTTCAAAAGTTTTAGTTCTTAAAGAACCGCAAAAACTTAGAGATTTTGAATATTCTTCTCCAAAACTTTTAATAAATATTTTATTAGGAATTGTATTTGGATTTATTGCTTCATTATTTGCAGTAATTTTTGCAGAAAATACAGACAAAAAACTTACTTATTCAATGCTTGGAGATAATATTATTTATGACTTGGAAGAAGATTTTTCTGATTTAAAACTTTTATTACTGGCTAATGCTGATAAACATATGAGTATAGTTACATTTGACGATATTCCAAGCAATATTCTTTCTAAATTTGAAAACATCAGAAATATAAATTTTGTTAAAGCAGATATTTCAAACGAATTTGTAAACAACATTGCAGCTTCTGATAAAGTAATTCTTATTGTATCAGTAGGCAAAACGAATTCAAAACTCTATAAACAAATTAAATCTATGCTCGCAGAAATGAACAAAAATATTATCTCTGAAGTGATAATAAAATAAATAAATAAATACAAACTTTATGAAGAATTTAGCTGAAATTTATTAAATAAATTTCAGCTTTTTCTTTGATTATATCTTGTAATACCCCTAATATTTATTTTAGAATAAAAACAAGTAGGCATAAATATTATTTCCAGTAAACTTTGAAGTTTTCAATTTCTTCAAGAGTTTTGTGATAATCCCCCTTGAAACAAATCGTTCTATCATCAATGTAAAGATAAGACGGTAATTTTACATTAGTTACATCTTTAAAAAACTTATCTAAATTATTATTAATTAGCCATTTAGTTGCAAGCATCAAGTTTCTTGATGTAAAAAGATATAATTCAGCACTTTGAGATAATGTTTCTAAAAACTCATAAGCTCCGACCTTAATTTCAGGAATGTAATTTTCATTAAATTTTTCTTTTCCATACTCATTTAGTACACCGTCTAAATCTATAAGTATCTTTTTAGTGAACATATCTTATAAAACCTTTTAAATTTTTAAATTTTGCACGCATGCAAAATTTAATGACATAATAGCATTAAAATTGCATATATGCAAGATATTGAATTAAAGAAATTAGGTAACCATATAAAAAAATTACGAAAAGAACGAAAACTTACTATTAGTGCTTTATGTTATAAGAATGGTCTTGAACCATCTACAATAAGCAGAATAGAAAAGGGATTAGTT
>CALUZF010000117.1 GCA_944325165.1 Candidatus Gastranaerophilales bacterium | reverse complement strand
TCTCAGCAGGTAGAGCATGTGCTATTTCTTACCGTTTCAGCGAGCTTCACCGAGTGCTGAGCTACAGACGCAAACTTTATACTTTATTCAATTTTCATTGTCTTATCTCAGCAGGTAGAGCATGTGCTATTTCTTACCGTTTCAGCGAGCTTCACCGAGTGCTGAGCTACAGACGCAAACTTATATTTAATTCTCATCAGCCATCTTTGACTGCTTACTTAATATAACAAGAACATTTTTTTTCGTCAAACACTTTTTTACAATAATTTAACATTATTCTCTTATCTAATATCTTGTCGGGCATTATAGCTTAATTTAAGATTTGATATTTTTTATTAGTAGTTATTGAAAGGTTAATAATGAAAAAAATAATATTATTTTTTGGAATTGTTGTTTTCTTTTGTTCTGTCAGTTCAGCAAATTGCTCTTGCAATATCGAAGAAAATATTGTACCTGTCGGCTGTCCGATTCAAGAAAAAGTTCAAGCGCAAAGTCAAAATAACGAAAAAAACAATTCGTCTTGTGAAAATAAAAATAATCAAGAAAACAAAAGCACGTGTGCTTGCGATGAGATAGACGATGATGAGTATGCGGTTTATAACCAATGTTTTTTTGATAGAGAATATCGTGATATGAAAAAAGTTCTTTGTCTTACTCGCAGACAAGAAAATTGTATAGATAAGATGTATAAAGATTTTAAGAATGATATGGAGTTGTTGTATTCAAAATATTGTACAGAAAAAGACAAATTACTTTATGCAATTGAATGCGATGATTGTTATAGAGAAAATGCAACAAATTTAAGAGAGATGAGAAGAGAAGCAAAAGCACATTGGCTTGATTTCAGAGATGAAATCGATGAGCTTTTATGTAAAAGTCAAAAAAGCGATTTTAAAAAATTTCAAAGACAAGAAAAAAAGAAAATTAAAAAATTAGCAAAATATTGCATGGTTTATAAATTCCCTTGCGGATGTAATTCAAAATAATTATTTATTTTTGGGAATAATGATATATCCGTTTAAAACTATTTTTTTATCAATATAACCAATATTAACTATTTTTAATTTTGCTTTGTTATATTTATCAATTTTTATATTTAAACTTATGGGTTTTCTGCTTGTTATAAAAGGTAAATAAGCTCGATAAGCGTATGCTTTTTCTAGTATTTGCGCAAGTTTTACATCTATTTTTTCCGATTTTAGAGTCTTTGAAATATCATCCTCGCTTAAGTCGGTTTTTATTTTTAAGACCATATTTTCCATAAAATATAGCCTGTTATTTTCATAGTTTATATGATTGTAAGGGCAAATTGTTTCAAGCTCAATATTTGATAAATAAAAACCTTTGTAGTCATATTTTTTTGAGGTTGCTTTTAGGGATTTAAATTCGCCATTTGTAATATTTGTACCGTAAAAATTATTGATTTTTACTTTAAATTTTGAACCTGTTTCTTTTTTGATTGAATTTTGAATTGCACTTTCGATTATATTTCTTGTAAGTGTGTTAAAACCAGATAAACTTGCCAAATTTCCGCTAAAAGTTTTCTTAGCTGTGTTAGGTGAACAAAATTCATAATAATTTTCGCAAAAAGCGCAAGAAGATAAAAATATTAAAAATAACAATATAATAATTTTTTTCATAGTTTTATTATATTTCAATCTTCAGATATTTGTAAACTTTTATTAAAAAATTAGTAATTTTTCTAAAGAATTAATTTAAATAAACCGTCTAAATAACTAGGAAAATATTTTAGTGAGGTTATATGATGTTAGAATTACTTAGTCTTGTATTTTTTGGCTTAATAGTTTATACATTTTTGGTAATTCTTCCTGCAGTTGTTGAAAATGTTTCATCTGAGGAATTCAGATGTGCATATTTTTCACATCTTGCTTCAAGATTTATTAATTCATACGGTAAATAACTATAATAATTCCTCAAAGCCATAGGAGCGCTCAGGCAAATTTTGATATCCCTTATTTGTTATAACAAATTTGTGGATATATTTGCTTGTGTAGTCCCCTCTAACAAATAATTTTTTGATAACATTTTCACGCTCAACCAAAGGGTGTGAAATGTTTTCAAGTTCCGGATTTTCATCTGATAGTTGCGTCCAAACAGCAGCTTCAAGCGTCCAAGCATAGGTTTCTTCATTTAGAGAGTTATGCTCGTCTTGATGTATTGCTTCGTGTGCTAAAATAGCGCTGAGCGCTTCAATTGGCGCATCTTTATGTTTTTCATTTATATAAATATATAGATTTTTCTTTTTCTTCCATCCAAGTGCATCAAAATTTGTATACATAGGATTTATTGTAGCAAGATTAAGAAATTCAACAGCTATGGGACGATTAGTTAAATTTTTTCCTAAAATTGCTTCTTTAGAGTATTTTCCTGTTGTTTTATCTAATAATTCAATTGCTTTAATTAAATTAATATCCTGTGTTACTTTTTCATATTTTTTGTATAAATTTTCATCTGTTTCTTGAATTGCAAAAACATTTGATGTTAAAAATATAATCGATAATAGTAAAAATGTTATCTTTTTCATAAAATCCTCAACACTAATCTAATTAACAATATTATATGCATGTTTTTTTCTTAAGGACAAATTAATTTATTTCAAAATGATATAACAGATTTTTTGTTATAAAATATTAGTATGTTTAAATATATTAGCCCGATAGTATTATTAATTATATCAAATGTTTTTATGACTTTTGCTTGGTATGGTCATTTAAGACATAAAAATTCTGCTTTATGGATTGTTATTTTAGTTTCATGGCTTATAGCTTTCTTCGAATATTGTTTTCAAGTGCCTGCAAATAGAATCGGACATCAGGTATATAATGTTGTTCAATTAAAAACTATTCAAGAAGTTATAACACTTGTTATTTTTAGTTTTTTCAGCGTTTTATATTTAAAAGAGCAATTCAGATGGAATTATTTAGTAGGTTTTATATTTATAGTTTTAGCAGTATTTTTTATATTTAAAAGGTAAAATATGTCTTTACATCAAAAACATGGTTTAAGATTAACCTTAATTATAATTGCAACAACATTGTTTTTTATTGCCAATATCCAGCGTGTAGCTATTCCTGGGGCAATTTTTGATTTACTTCAAAATGATTTTTCAGCAGATGCTTCAAAAATTACATTGCTGGGCGCAATTTTTTGTTATGTATATGCTTTTACTCAGCTTATCGTTGGGCCTTTGGTGGATAAACTCGGCGGTTTTAGAGTAATGGCGATGGGAGGAATTATTTTTGCCCTTGGCTCCATAATCTTTCCTCATAGCGAACATTTGTTTGGCTTGTATTTATCAAGAGCTTTACTTGGTTTTGGAGCTGCAACATTTTATTTAAGCACTATTCGAGAAGTTAAAAAATATGCTAAAGACAAAAATTTCTCTCTTGCAGTATCTTATATTCTTTTTGCGGGTTATAGCGGAGGAATATTGGCAAATGCGCCTTTTGTTGCTCTAACTCATCAAGTTGGATGGAGAAATGCTCTTTATTTGATAGGCTTTACTACACTGCTTTTAGCTATCATATTTATTATTGTGTTTGTGATTTTCAAGCCTGTTCATATAGAAAAAGAGACTCATTTTTCATTATCGACTTTTAGAGAAGTTTTATCTAAAAAAGAAAATCTATATTTATATGTGTTTGGTGCAACAAATTATGGATTGTATTATGTTTTGCAAACAGTTATAGGTAAAAAATTCCTAGAAGATTTTTGTATGTTTAATGTAAATGAAGCAGCACTTATTTTGTCTATAATGGCGATAATATCTGCTATAGCGGGAACTTTGACAGCTTTTATTTCAAAATGTATGAATAATAAAAGAGCAATAATATTTAGATTTTTTGGAATTTTATCGTTTTTGTCGGTTTTAAGTGTATTTATATTGGTTACATTAGATATTCATTCGAAAATTATAGCTTTAATTTTCTTTATACCGTCTTATATAGGAAGTATTTCACCAATTTTAATTTTAGCGCTTCACATGCTAAATCGTTATGAAGTTGGCGCTACTGCTGTTTCTATTCAAAATTTTAGCTATTTTATTATGGTTGGAACGCTGGGTATGGTTTCAGGCATGCTAATGAACGTATTTGAACCTGTTAGAAGGGGCGCAAATTTAGTTTATCAAAATGAATCATACATGCTGGTATATGGTTTATTTTTGATATTTAGTATAATTCAAGTCTATTTTGGATTTAAAATTGTTGATAAAAATAGGTCTTAAGGCGCTAAAATTACCATTTCACAATTTTTACAATCAAATTCAAGAGGATACTTCAGATTTTTTTCATCAAGAAGAAACAATTTCTTTGAATTTTCGCAGCCTAAAGTTGCTTTTCTAAGACAATGGCGAGTTCTCATTAATTCTTTATTTTTGTGTTTTTCAATGCTTTCAAAAGAATTTTCAATTATTTTACATCCGCAAAGCTCATAAAATTCACGTGCTTTTGAATTATGAACATTTAATTTGTAATCGCCCTCATCATAAGGAAATCTGGCTATATCAATCGGTTTTTGTTTTTTTGTTTTGTATTTTGATAATATTTTTTGAACAAGTTTTTCCAAGATTTCTCTTCTTAATTCGTTTATTTTTGAAATGGGCAAAAATGGTATTTCTTGTGTTTTAAATTCTATTTTTTGAATTAAAAAGGGCGTATCTGTTGTTTTTGTAAGAGCTTTTTTAAAATTTTCCTTCATTAAATTTTCGTTATTTGCTTTTTGTTTATATTCATAATTTAGAGATATTTTATTGTTAAAATCGTCATATACTTCAATTTTATCGTTATATATTATAAAATTAACATTTAATTTTCTTGTTGTTTTTGAATTTTCAAGAGTTTTATTAAATTTGATATCAGAATTTCTATAAATTTTGGTATTTTTTGAGATATTTATCTTTTTATTAGGATAAATTTTAACTCCGTCTTTTGTTTTTTCGCATTTATTTACCAAGCATCCTATTAATTCATTGTTTAAAATAAAACATAAGCCATCTTGAGGGTTGATTTCTGATTTTGTTTTAATTACAAAATTCTTTTCATTTGAGCTAATGATTTCTCCTATAAATTCGCCCATTGATTTTGGAGAATTAAAATTATATATATTATCTTTTTTATTGAATAAATAATCGTCGCAAAAGCCCCTGTTGAATGTTTTATCGGGGTTTGGAGTAAAATCTTTAATGAT
>CALUZF010000116.1 GCA_944325165.1 Candidatus Gastranaerophilales bacterium | reverse complement strand
AATATGGCAGTTTCTACAATAGGTGGCGCTATTGCATTATGTGCAGGTGGTCCAAGAACATTTAAATACGGTAATACCAAGGATTATGTTATTAATCTTGAAGTTGTTTTAGCTGATGGAACAATTATTCAAACATCGAAAAATGTTGCAAAAAATGTTTCAGGATATAATATAACAAGTCTTTTTGTAGGTTCAGAAGGTACTTTAGGGCTTGTTTGCAAGGCAGTTTTAAAATTAATTCCAAAACCTCAAACAAGACTTTTAACCCTTGCTTATTTTGATAATTTAATTGATGCGACAAAATGCGTTAATAATGTTATAAATAGCGGTTTTATACCTTCTACTTTGGATTTGATAGATAAATTTACAATTCAAACTATAGAAAAATTTAATCCATGCGGTTTGTTGACTGATAGCGAAGCTATGCTTTTAATTGAGCTGGATGGGTTTGAAAAATGTGTTAAATATGAGCTTGAAATTTTAAAAAATATTCTTGAAAAATCAGGCGCTATATCAATTGTTCAAGCAAAAAATGATGAAGAAAATGAAAATATTTGGAGAGCAAGAAGAAGTGCTTTTTCAGCTCTAACTCAGCTAAAACCCAATGTTATAACTGAAGATATCGTTGTTCCTAAGTCAAAAATTGTTGATTTTGTGAAAAAAACACAAGAATTATCAAAAAAATATAATATTATAGCAGCAATTATGGGGCATGCGGGGGATGGTAATATTCATCCTAATTTTGCTCTTGATTTAGAAAATGAGATTGAAAAAAATAACTTTGAAAAATTAAAAGATGAGCTATTTTTGTATGCAATTTCAATCGGTGCAACCTTATCTGGAGAACATGGCATAGGTATACAAAAGCAAAAATATTTGCCTTTAGTGCTTGATGAAAATGCCCATAATTTGATGAAAAATATTAAAAAATTATTGGATGAAAACAATATTTTAAACAGCGGAAAATCAATCTAAAATGAATAAAATAAAAGAATATAAAGAAATAATTTTAAATTTAATAAAGTTATCTCTGCCAATTTTAGGCGGAAATATTTCTCAAGTTTTGATTAATTTTGCAGATACGGCAGTAGCAGGGAGATATTCAACGGTTGCTCTGGGTGCTGTGAGCGTTGCTTCTGCAATTGTTATGACAGTTACAATAGGTGCAATCGGACTTATTTTGAGCATAAGCCCTGTTATAGCTAATTTTAGAGGGCGAAAAAAGCCTGCTAAAAAATTTTTTAAATTAACCATAATATTTTCAATTTTAATTTCAATTCCTTTCTTTTTGATATTGGAATTGTTGCTACATTATATTGATTTAATTAAATTAAGCCCTGATATGGTTGTATATGTAAAACAATACATAGAAATTTGTTCTTGGAGTGTTTTTCCTACTGCAATTTTTATTGCTATAAAAGAATTTTTGCAAGCGTATGAAAAAGTCGTATTTGCTAATGTTTTAATGCTTTTAATGGTTATATTAAATGTTATTTTGAATATTGTTTTAACCTTTGGTTTTAATTTTGGAATTTTTTCGATACCCGAGATGGGTGTTGTTGGTTTATCTGTTGCAACTTTATTATCTAAAACACTTGTTAGTGTATTTATGTTGATTTATTGCATAAGATTATTTCAAATACCTTTTAAAATTTCTAAAAAATATTTGAAAGATTTATTTAAAACAGGCTTGCCTATTTCTTTTGCGGTATTTTTTGAGTTTTTAGGATTTAATTTGACTGCTGTTTTAATTGGTAAATTCTCAGCTTTATTTGCCGCTGTTCATAATATCATTTTGAGTATTGCAAATTGTACTTTTATGATAGTTTTATCTGTTGCAAATGCTACAAGTATTAAAATCGGATATTATAACGGAAGAAAAGACAAGGAAAATATTATTAAATACTCTATTTCAAATGTATTTATAGTAATTTGTGTTTGTATAGTTTCATTTATACTTTTAGGATTTTTCTCAAATGATATAGTTTCAATATTTTCTCATGATATTGAAGTTATTGAGTTATCAAAAAAAATTCTTGTAATCGCTATGGCGTTTTTATTCTTTGATGGTATTCAAGGTGCTTGTGTTGGTATTTTAAAAGGTTTAAAGGATACAAAAATTATTGCTGTAACAATGCTTAGCGCATATCTTTTAGTAGCAATTCCATTGGGAATGTACCTTGCTTATCAGAAAAATCTTGTTTTAGAGGGCTTTTGGATAGGTTTAGCACTAGCTTTATTTTTAGCTGCGATAGTTACATCAAGCAGGGTTATATACAATATTAAAAAAATGAAATAAAAAATTAAAGTTTTTTAAAAAGGTGCCGATATAGGATATGAAACATAAGAGGATTTAGTTGTGTTAAATGTCAAAAATGACCTTTTTTTGAATAGTGTTGGAGATTTAATTAGCGCTACAAGTGTTAAAAATGAACACACAATTTTAATTGTGGATGATGAAATTAATAATCTTCAGCTTTTAAAAAGGATATTTAGAGGAAAATATAAGATTTTGACCGCTTCAAACGGACTTGAGGGGTTAGAAACATTAAAAAATAATATAGATGATGTAAGTTTGATTGTATCAGACCATAAAATGCCCATTATGGAAGGTACAAAATTTTTAGAAGAGGCAAATCATATAGCGCCTGATGTTATAAAAATTTTATTAACAGGTTTTTCTGATATTGAAATAATTACCGATGCGGTTAATAAATGCAGTTTATTTCAGTATATTTTAAAACCTTTTAATCCGGAAGAATTACAAGAAGTTGTTAAAAATGGTATTGATAAATTTGATTTAGTTAGTTCAAAATCTTTAATTTTAAAAGATTTAAAAGAATTATTTTATAAGACAATTAAATCCATTGCTTCAGCACTTGATGCTAAAGACCCGTATACCCATGGGCATTCTATGAGAGTTACTTTATACTCAATTATTTTAGCTAAAGAATTAAATGTTCCTGAAAATGAATTGGAAAATATTGAAACAGCTGGATTATTGCATGATATTGGAAAAATTGCCATTCCTCAAGCAATTTTATGTAAACCGGGAAGATTAACTGATGATGAATTTGTTGTTATGAAATCTCATCCTGCAAATTCGGAAAAATTAATTTCAAGTATTAAAAAATTGCATGAAGTATCTCCAGGGGTTAAACATCATCATGAAAGATGGGATGGAAAAGGCTATCCCGATGGTTTAGCAGGTGAAGATATACCATTTTCAGCTAGAGTTATTGCAATAGCTGATACTTATGATGCTATGACATCAACTCGTTCATATCGAAAAGCTCTTGATCATGAAATAGCGATAGATGAAATAGAAAAGTGTGCAGGAACTCAATTTGACCCTGTTTTAGCTAAAAAATTCGTGGAAATAAGTCCTATAATCAAAGCTGCAAAAGAAAATCCCGAAGAATTTTATATGCAATATTCAACGTTATATAGGGAACTTAATTCATAAGACAGATATCTTGTAACATATTCAAATATTTGCTATAATTATAGTAGAAAGAAGAATTGTTATGTCATTTGATTTTGGACCAATGCAGAATTTATCTAACGTACAAGCAAGCCACAAGTCCTGCGCTGGTGGCGGGGGTAATACAGGCTATTTTAGACGCGGTCAAGCAGATGATGATGAGCAAGATTTGGGTTTTGCTAAAGATTATCCTGATGATTCTTTTGAAAAAGAAGGAACTTTGGATGAAATTCAGCAACAAAGTTTTATAGAAATAATTAAAAATCTATTTTTAGATATTTTTGAAGCCATTAAAGGTTTGTTTACTAAATAATTTGATATTGAACAATATCCATATTTATTTTAAAATGACCTTATAATTTATAAATAAGGAGTTTTAAAATGAAAAAATCCATTAAAGACTTAGGGGATATTAAAGGAAAATGCGCATTAGTTCGTGTTGATATTAATGTTCCTCTTGATGAAAACAAAAATGTTACAGATGACACAAGAATTCAAGCAATCATTCCGACTGTTAAATATTTGACAGAACGTGGTGCTAAAGTTATTTTAATGGCTCACTTAGGAAGACCAAAAGGAGAATGGAATTTAGAATTTTCATTACTTCCTGCTGCAAAACATTTATCAAAAGTTTTAGGCGAAGATGTTTTATTTGTTAAATCTCCTGTGGGTGATGGTGCTGCTGAAGAATTGAGCGCATTGAAAGATGGTCAAGTTGCACTATTAGAAAATATTCGTTTCTATAAAGCTGAAGAAGCTAAAGATGATGATATGACTTTTGCTAATGAATTAGCAAAACTTGGCGATTTTTATGTAAATGATGCATTTGGTGCAGCTCATAGAAACCATACTTCTACTGCTAAATTGGCTAAAGTTTTAAAACCTGCGGTTTCAGGTCTTTTAATGGAAAAAGAATTAAGATGTTTAGGCGAAGCTCTTAATTCCCCAACTCATCCTTTCACTGCTGTAGTTGGTGGTGCAAAAGTTTCATCTAAAATCGGTGTATTAGAAAATTTAATCGATAAAGTTGATAATTTAATTATCGGTGGCGGTATGGCTTATACATTTGTTAAAGCTAACGGCGGTAAAATCGGTAACTCTATTTGTGAAGATGACCAAATCGAAGTTGCAAAAGCTATCGAAAAGAAAGCTAAAGATAAAGGCGTTAAATTAGTTATGGCAGTTGATGTTTTAGCAACCGATGATTTTTCAGGAAACGGCAAAAATGAATTTGTTGATATTAATGCTATTCCTGACGGATTTGAAGGGGTTGATGCTGGTCCTAAATCAAGAGAATTGTTTGCTGATGTATTAAAATCATCAAAAACAATTTTAATGAATGGCCCTGTTGGTGCTTTTGAAAATCCAAAATTTGCTCAAGGTACAAAAGCTGTTCTAGAAGCTATTGTTGAAGCTACAAAAAATGGCGCTGTATCTGTAATTGGCGGTGGTGATTCTGTTTCAGCTGCTAAGAAATTTGCGAAAGCTGAAGATTTTACACACGTTTCAACAGGCGGCGGAGCTTCATTGGAATTTATCGAAGGCAAAGTTCTTCCTGGCGTTGATGCTTTGGATGCTTAATTATAAAAATTAATAAATAATTTAAACCCGTCTTTATTTGGACGGGTTTTTTATTGTTATATAAGCTAGGATGACAACAAAATTTATAAATGATAAAATTATAATGAATTTATGAGGATTTAAAAATGAAAAAAATATTACTTCTTTTAGCAATTTTTTT
>CALUZF010000115.1 GCA_944325165.1 Candidatus Gastranaerophilales bacterium | reverse complement strand
AAATTTGATAAAAACAGAAAATATTACATAAAAAATTCATTTTTTAAATCAAAAAAAGTTTTACTTTTAAATAATGATACAAGGACTTTTCACAACTTTTTTATCTATCCTATAAGCTCAAGAGATGAATTTCAAGAATATAAAAATGGTGAAATTAAGTCATTGATTACTATTTACGGCAAGAAAAATGTTCGTCTAAAACATGCTGGTTCAGATGAATTTGAGATAGTTGTTCAATAGCATTTACTTTTTTTAAAAAAACATTAAATATAATTTGGTCGATTTCCCTTAAAAAACCATTTTTAACTAATACTTATGTATGATTTTTAAAAATTTAATTTAATTTGGATTTTTAAAGGTCGTTAGCTGATATCAAGGGGATTTAGGTAAATTATGTTTAGTCCGCAGATACAAAATTATATAAATAATTCTTCGCAAGCTCAAGCATTCAATAGGATTAATGAGATAAATAGCTACATTAATTCTATTTATCCTACATCTGAACCCCCTAAAGGAAAAGAATTATCAGCTTTTCAAGAAATTTTAGCTGAATCTAAAAATGAAAATAGAACACCAAGTATTTTTAATCTTGATTTGCCTCCTAATTTGGATGAAAAAAAGATTAAACCCTTGCCTTTTGGCTCTTTAACTAAGATTGACAATGAAAATTACTCAAAGCCAATATCAAAAACAAAAGCAGCGATTTTAGGCTATGTTAAAGAGGCATCTGAAAAATATGGCGTTGAAGAACGTCTTATAAATGCGCTAATTAAGCAAGAATCCGGTTTTAACCCAGATGCAGTATCAAAAGCAGGCGCCAAGGGTTTAATGCAATTAATGCCAAAAACAGCGCAAGCTTTGGGTGTAAATGATGTTTTTAATCCTAGGGAAAACATTGAAGGTGGCGTTAAATATTTAAAACAAATGCTAGATAAATATAATGGAAATAAAATTTTGGCGCTTGCAGCCTATAATGCGGGCCCTGGGGCTGTGGATAAATACAATGGAATACCTCCCTATAAAGAAACTCAAAACTATGTAAGAGCGATATTATCTAATTATCTATAAGGAATAAGATATGAATGAAATAAGCAAAGTTAATTTTTTTAAGATGAATGGTATTGATGAAATGCCTACTATGAAATTAAGTGGCAATATTTCAATAAATTCTGATAATCAAAATGTCAAAAGCTTTAAAGAGGTTGTTGGCGATATGATGAGCCAAATTAATGAAGTTACAAATAAGCCGGAGCAAATGGCAAATAATTTAATGCAAGGAAAAGCAGATATCCATGATGTTATGGCTGCGATTGCCCAAAGTGAATTAACCGTTCAAGCGGCAACAACTATAACAGGAAAAATCCTACAAACGTATGAAAAAATCATGCAGATTCAAATTTAATTTTTAATTTAGTTAATTATGATAGTATAATTGGAAGTATAGAACATCACACAATATGGAAAAATTTGACCTAAAACAAATAACAGAAAATAAGCCATTATTCTACACAATAATAACTTGTGTGGGACTTTCTGTTGTGATGTTTGTATTGGTTGTTACGATTGCGCTTCAAGTTAACGCATCCGGCACTAAAAGTCCTGATGGTCAAATAAAAGCGTCTGAACGTGTGATTAAAAATGACCCTGTAACTTTATTTACAACAGATAACGCAGGAAAAGTCCTTGAGGTTCAAGCGCTTTTGGCTCGTGAACAAATCACCGCAACAAGAGTTGAAAACGGTTCTAAAACAAGCCTTGTATTAAAAGAATATACAAAAGACCAAAGAGATAGAGCGCTATTGGCAATCGTTAAAAGCGGTATGATGGATGAACATACAGGTCTTGAAATATTTGATAAGAGCGATTTTACGTCTACTAAAGATGATAAAAAAATAAGATTGGTAAGAGCAATAAATGGCGAATTAGCTAGATTAATCAGAAAAATACCTCCTATTGAAAATGCGCAAGTATTTATTTCAATTCCAGAGCAAACATTTTTTGCTCAAAATCAAAAACCGATTACCGCTACTGTTCAAATTACTATGCCATCCGGTGAAAGATTGGATAATATGAAAGTAAAAGCAATATCAAATTTGCTTTTAGGTGCGGTTCATGGGCTTGAAGCGGATAATATTTCCATAACAGATACAAACGGAACTGTATATAACTCAATTATCGGTGCTTCTGATGATGCTATTGCAAAAATCGAAGAAAACGATAAATATATGCAATCAAAAGTTAATGCTCAATTGGATAAATTAATCGGCAAAGGCAATTATATTGCTACTGTTTCAACATTTTTAACTCAAGCACCTGTTGAAAAATCAAGTATTTTGTATAATCCCGATCAAAAAACTTCGGTTTCTGAGCAACATTTTAATGAAAATCTTGGCGATAACAATAATAACGCTACATCATCCGGCATGAATCCTGTTAGCGTTTATGTTCCATCAGGAATTAAAACATCTGTTCAAACAGGTTCATCTTCTCAAGATAGACAATATTCAAGGTCTGCAACAGAAACTCAATACGGAGTATCAAAAACTCAAATAAATGAATATATGCAAGCAGGAATTATTGAAGAAATTTCTGTTGCTGTTTCAATTGATGAAAATGCAATACCTTCTAATATGAGCTTGTATGAATTAAAAGCATTAATTGCAAATGCTGCAAGTCCAAAAGTGAAACCCGAAAATGTTTCAATTGCATTTGTTGAATCAAACAGTTTAATTTTAGCACCAGATAAAGAAAATGAACTTCCAAAACCGGAAGAATCAGGCAATCCTTGGTGGGTAGTTGGCGCTATGCTTTTAGTGGGTTTAATTTTTGGTCTTGGTCATATAGGTAAAAAAGTTAAAAATGAAGCTAAAAAACAAGAAGAAGAACTTGAATATTTAAGACAAATTGCAGCTACTCAAGAGCAACAATTAAAAGATGTCAGCGCTCAAGCTAATAATTTAATTGCTCAACAAGAACAAATGGCTCAAAGTTTTATTGAGCAAAAAAATCAATATGCACTTGCCTTGGAACAAGCTAAATCAATGGCAAAAAATTCATCAAGAAAAACAGATTTGTCTGAAACAATTGATGAATTAGAATCAGATTTTAATTCAATGGATGAAAATGAGGCGATAGAAAAAATCAAAAATTGGATTGAAAGCGCATAAACATAGTATTTTGGGGAGATAATGGCTGAAACTGATTTGAAAAATTTCAATTCTGATGCGTTTGCTAAAGACTTAGCGTCTCAAGCAAGTCAAGTTTTGCCAAATGATATTAAAGACCCCGACAAGAAGTTTATTATTGATATAATTTATCGTTTTTGCAAGATGGCAGGAGATGCCTTAGTTGGCGAAGAAAATTCTAAATTGAATGCTCCTCAAGCAAGCTTGGTAACTCAATTTATTGGCGAATGGATTTTTCATAAGTCTGTAGATTTAATTAGAGCTGGAATTGAGCTAAAGTATCGTGAAGGTGTTTTGCAAAAAGTTGCATTTACCGTTTTTGATATAGCAAAAAGAGCCGTTGAGAAAGATATGCCTCAAGATCAGCTCATTTCTTTAGTCGAGGCTCAAGTTAAAAAGTCTTTTACAAAAGCAATGGAAGAGCTAAAGACTCGCGGAGTTTTGAGCGAACAGGTCACTCAAAATGCGCTTTCTCAATCTAATATCGATGCTATGGCAATGGAGCAGGTTGAAGAAGAAACAGCTAAAGATATCGCTATGATGAGCGATTCTAAGATTATTAAACTTGCTTCTTTGGCGGTTTTAATTAAGAATTTTCCAACTGAAAAAATAAAAAATATTCTTCAAAAATTTAATAAACCAGAGCGTGATGTTCTAATGAAATATTTAAAAATACCCGATTTAGAAGATAAATTAGATGAGGGGGCTACTATGCGCTGTTTAGAAGAAATGAAAAACACACTGCCCGAAACAATTGTAGTTAGTTATGATAAAGCTTATAAAAAAATATGTAAAATTGTTAAAAATTCGTCTAAAGATAAAGTTTTGAATATCATAGATAATGAAAGACCTTTAGTAAAAGAGCTTGTAGGTGCATGTTTTATAAATAAAAAGAAAAAAGTGCCTGCGCACATAGCGGATATTGTATCTAAATATTTAGAAGAAAAAATTAAATGATTATAAGAAAAAAAAACATTCCAAATAAAAAAGCCACATCTTCAAATCAATCCAAAAAAGGGAATATTATTAAAAAAGAAGATGTGATTTTGGATGTTGAAAAAGCCCAAAACACAAATGAAAAAAAAGAAGCTTTACTGCCTTCTAAAATGCCTGAAAAAAAGGCAGAGAAACTTGAAGATTTTGAAAAAATAGATATTTCTGTTATTGAATTTAAAGAAAGAGTTGAGCGAAGAAGGGGCGATAGAAGAAGGGGTTATCGCAGAATTGATGAAAGGTCTTTAGTTACAAGAGCGCAACAAGAAGCTCATTCAATCAAGGAGCTTGCTGCAAAAGAAGGCTATAAAAATGGATTTTTAGAGGCTCAAAATGAGCTTGAAGAAATAAAAAATAATTTAATTGAATTTCTTGCTATGAAGGATAAGATGTATGACGAATTTTATCCTCATATTATGGAGCTTGCGTTTGCAATTGCAAAAAGAATCATTAAAAAAGAAACAGAGATGTCTGATGATATTTTAAAAGAAATTTTTGAATCTGTTTTAGATGGCTTTAATTCTGATACTCAAAGGCTTGAAGTTAAGGTTAATCCTTTGGATGTCGAATTTGCCAATGCTTCTTTGCCTGAAGTTGTTAAGGAAAAAAATCTAGATGTTAGAGTTATAATAACTCAAGATGAATCTATTGATAAAGGTAGTTGCGTTGTAATTGCAAATAATGGTGTAATTGACGCTAATTTTAAAACTCAGCTTGCGGTATTGCAAAATACCTTTGGAATATATAAAGGAGGATTATAATGGCCGCTCCTAGAGGTGGAAGTAATCCTATATCAGAAATTGCACTAGCTGGGTTTGTTATCATTGCAGTATTAATCTTGCTTTTAGAAATGCCTACTTGGGTTATAAATTTTTCTATTAGCTTTAATATTACACTTGGAATTGTTCTTTTAATGATTTCATTGTATGTAAATAAACCCCTAGAATTGGCGGCATTTCCATCTATTCTTTTGATTGGTACAGTTTTTAGACTTGTATTATCAATTGCTTCAACCCGTCTGATTTTAGCAAAAGGTGACGCCGGTCAAGTAGTCGAAGCGTTCG